>CALVPC010000045.1 GCA_944350405.1 uncultured Bacilli bacterium | reverse complement strand
TTAAAAATAAGAAAACATATTTCATTAGAATTTGAAAAGATATTTAAAGAATATGATCTAGTATTAGGACCTACGACAACATGCCTTCCATATGAACTAGGAACATCTCTAGAAGATCCAAATAAATCATTTATAGATGATATACTTACTATACCAGTTAATATGGCTGGGCTACCAGGAATGTCTTTACCTATTGGATTTTCTAAAGATAGCTTACCAATAGGAATGCAAATTATATCAGATAAATGGAACGAAGCAATAATCTATAAGTTTGCTTCTTATCTAGAAAAATATTTAAATCTAGATACCCCTAAAGGAGGAAAAAATGAATAGTTATAAACCTACGATTGGTATAGAAATACATATAGAATTAAAAACAAATTCCAAAGTATTCTCTCCATCTAAAAATAGTTATAATGATTCTCCAAATACCAATATTAATGAAATAGATTTAGCATATCCTGGAGTACTACCAACAGTAAATGAAGAAGTTGTAAAAAAAGCAATTAAAGCTTCTTTAGCCTTAAATATGAGTATTAATAAAAAAATGCACTTCGATCGTAAAAACTATTTTTATCCCGATCTTCCAAAAGGCTATCAAATAACCCAAAATAAAACTCCAATTGGGTATGATGGATATGTAGATATTGAAACAGAAAAGGGGAAAAAACGTATTAGAATTGAAAGACTTCATATTGAAGAAGATACCGCTAAAAGTCTTCATCATAATGGTAAAACACTATTAAATTATAATAGATGCACAGTACCCCTAATAGAAATAGTATCAAAACCAGATATGACTACCAAAGAAGAAGCATGTAAATATGCGGAAAAACTTCGCGAAATATTATTTTATACTGGAGTATCAGATTGTAAAATAGAAGAAGGCTCTATGCGCTGTGATGTAAATGTTTCAGTAAGTAAAACTGATGAACTTGGAACTAGATCAGAAATAAAAAACATCGGTTCTATTTCTCAAATTAAAGATGCTATAGAATATGAAATAAAAAGACAAACTGCTATATTAGAAGATGGCAAAGTCTTACTAGAAGATACTAGAAAATATAATGCAGAAACTGGTAAAACAGAATTTATGAGATATAAAGAACCAGATAATGATTATAGATATTTTAAAGAACCAGATATTCCATATCTATACATACAAGATAAAGATATCGAAGAAATACAAAAAGAACTTATTTTACTTCCAGATGAAAGAAGAAAAATATATTTAGAAAAAGATATTTCTAAGATAAACATAGAAAAATTAATTGCTAACAAAGAATTATCAGATTATTTAAATATGTTTCTTGATAATAATATTGATTTTAAAATAGCTAGTAATATTTTATTAGAAGATATTACTTCTTATCTAAATAAAACAAACAAAAGTATTTATGATACAACTCTTACAAAAGATAGATTTATTGAGTTAACAAATGCAATAAAAACAGATAAAATATCATCAAAGATTTTTAAAATAATATTAGATGATTATTTAGAAACTAACACACTGCTAGATGACTTGTTAAAAGAAAAAGATTTAATTCAAATATCTGATAAAGAAGAAATAAGAAAACTAATAAAAAAAGTATTACTATCTAACGAAGAATCAGTAAAAGACTATAAAAATGGTAAAGAAAATGCCTATAAGTATCTAATGGGAATGGTTATGAAAGAATCAAAAGGTAAAGTAAATCCTAAGATATCTAATGAGTTATTAAGAGAAGAGCTTAATAAATAACAATTGATTATTACTTTAATATAAGTTATAATTATATAGAATAGGAGTTGAGTTTAATGCTTAATAAAATAAAAAAAGAAATAAAAAATAATAAATATACAACAGCAGTATTTCTAATATTTTTAGGAATATTTATAATTGGTGGAATCGCTTATGCTATTATTATGCCAAGTGCAGGAACCCCTGTTTATGGTAATAGACTTGATGGAATTGAAGAGGTAGAAATTACAGAGGAGCAAACAAGTGCCATAGTAAAAGCTTTACAAGATGTAAGTGTAGTAAATTCTGCTAAAACTCATATAAGCGGTAAAATACTTAATGTAATAGTAGAAGTAAAAGAAAATACTAAAGTTACTACAGCTAGAAATTTAACTAAATATATAACTAAAAATTTAGATGAAAAACAAATAAATTTTTATGATATTCAAATATTTATAACTAATGAAAATGCTGAAAAAAGTAAATATCCTATCATAGGATACAAAACATCATCAGCTAGTAATTTTTCATTTTAGGGAGTAATTAATATGAAAAAAGAAAAAAACAAAAGAAAGAACAAAAAGAAAAAAAATATATCAAAATTTAATTATTTAAAATACTGTATAATAACTATTATTTTAGTATTCATTGGAGTTGCTATTTATTTCTTTCTAACAGCCGAAGACGATAGAACAAATCTTACTATTTTAGAAAAAAGATGGATAATGCAAAATAGTGAGACCTTAATAGATATAAATATTCCAAATAATTTAGATATATTAGCAAGTAATGGAGAAGGAGTTTTATTTGACTTTTTGACTAATATTGAAGAAGATACAGAACTATCTTTTAATAAAAAATCTTATGAATATCCAACTAGTATGGATAATTTAAATGGTCTATCTATACTTGTTTTAGATAATACTAATAAAATATTAGAAACAGATGTTTTAATAGCAGAAGATAGTTATGTACTTATAAGTAATGAAAATAATTATATTTCTGATTTAGATGAAATTTATAATCAAAGAATAGGAGTCTTAACAGAAAATAGCGATATAATAAAACAAAGTCTTGGAGAAAGTCTTAATTATAGAAGTTATTCATCTATTCAAAGTTTAATTACTGCTGTAAAAGGGAAAAATATAAATTATGCTATTGTACCTAGATATTATGCCTTAAACCAAATTGCTACTAATGATTTATATATTAATTATACTTTTAATAACTTAACAAATAAAATAGTTTTACGTATGCCAGAAGATGAAAGATTGTCTAGCATAATGACTAAATATTTAGAATCATTTAAAACTAGTAAATATATGGGAAGTTATGAAAACAATTTTCTAAAATTTTATTTAGACTCAACAGAAACTTCAGATATAGAAGCTAGAACTTTATCTAGTGAAGTTTATACTTATGGTTATTTAAAGGACAATATCTATAGTATAAAAAGACAAGGAAATTTATATGGATATGCCGGAGAATATATAAATTTATTAGCTAATATGGCTAATATGGATATTGAATATAAAGAGTATTCAAATGAAGAAGAGTTACAAAATGCTATAAATAATAATGAGGTAGATATAGCATTTATAGATTTTGATTATGAAAATTCAAATGGAAAGTATACAGTAAATGCTTTTGCTCCTAAGTTAGTAGCACTTAGTAAAACTAACTATTTAATTACTAATAAAGAAGGATTACAAAACAGAAAACTATATACTTTAGATAGTACATATTTAAAAAAATATATAGAAGAAAACTATAATAGTGTTTTAAAAACTGTTTCTCAAGCAACATCAAATATACCTGAAGATGGTATTTTAGTACTGGATGAGATTGAATATTACTATAACATTAGTAATGGTAATTTAGGTAATTATTACACATTATTAAAAGATGATTATAATGCTTCATATAGATTCTTTATACAAAATGATAAAGAAGCACTATATAATCTTATGAATTTTACTCTTATGTATTCTGATTCAAATGATATTGAAATGAATAGTATTAATAATTTAATGAGATCCGGAACAGTAGAAGATGGATTTAGAAGTTTATATCTAATAGTTGTTCTAATTATAGTAGTGCCAGTAATTATTCTATTTGCTTTAGTAGCATTTGCTAAAACAAGAAAAAATATTAAAATTTTAAGAAAAGAAGATGTTTTAAAATATAATGACATGTTAACATCACTAAAAAATAGAAATTATTTAAGAGCACATATAGATGAATGGGATGAGGCTAAAATCGTTCCAAGAACAATTATAATGGTCGATTTAAATAACTTAAAATATGTTAATGATAATTATGGTCAAGAAGAAGGAAATATGTTGATAAAAAAAGCCGCAGCTATTCTTATAAATACCCAACTAGAAAAAAGTGAAATAATAAGAACAGATGGTAATGAATTTTTAATATATTTAATTGGCTATAATAAAACACAAGTTAATACCTATATAGGAAAGTTATCCAGAGAATTTGAAAAACTACCTCATGGATTTGGTGCAGCAATAGGATATAGTATGATTGAAGATGAAATAAAAACAATTGATGACGCTATAAATGAAGCTAGTATAGAAATGCGTTTAGATAAGGAACAAAATTATAAATAATGGAAAGAATAAAAGAAATTCGTGAGACATTTATAACTATTTTAAAAAAACCAGAAATGCAAATATTACCTGGTCAAATCGCTTTCTATTTCTTAATGTCTATAATACCAATAGTAGTTATTAGTGCCATTGCAGCATCATATATTACTAACAATTTCGATTTTGCCAACACACTTCATTCAGTCATTCCTGATTCTCTAGCAACAATATTATTATCACTTTCTGATAATATGAAAATACAAGGAGTAGCAATTGTTACAGTTTTATACATGATACTTGCTTCTAATGCTCCAGGTTCAATAATAATTGCTTCCAATATGCTATATAAAGTTAAACAACCAAGATATTTAAAACGAAAAATAAAATCATTTATTATGACAATTATGATTGTATTATTACTATTATTCGTTGTTTTAATACCACTTCTAGGAGATATAATAGTAGGAATAGTTGTAAGACTTATAAATAGTGATATTTTATATGATTATGGATGGATATATCAAATAATAAAAGTATTTGCTTCATACTTAATTATATATACTGTCATAAAACTTTTATACACAATTGCACCAGATGCTAAAATAAAAAGTAGTACCACAACGGGAGGAACAATTTTCACTACTATTAGTTGGATATTAGTAACATTTGGCTTTGGATTTTATATTACTAATATTGCATCTTATGACGTTATATATGGTAATTTTGCTAATGTACTCATTCTACTTACCTGGGTATACTTACTAGCATATTTATTTGTAATAGGTATGGCCATAAATGTAGATACATATCAAAAACAAGGGGAGGATGTAAGTGAAACGAAAGAAAAACGAAAAAAAGAATCAAACGAAAGAAAAATTAAAAGCGAAGAAAACAGCAAACATCTCAAAGTTCCAGCAGTGGAAGGAAAAGATTAATTTAAAAAACACTTTAGAAAAAATAAAAGAAATTAGTATTAAACTAGTAAAAGTAAGTAAAAATATTGTTTTAGACAATAAAATACTTTTTATATATGTACTTGGAGCAATAATAAATGGTATTTTAGTAAGAGCTTTAACAATTGGAAATGGACTTAGTCTAAGACCAATATTAGCTGATTTAGTAATAACATTACTATTCGCTTCTTTATACTTTTTAATTAAAAAGAAATATAGATTTGCTTATGTTTTAACAATTGCTATAGTAAGTACAATTGTCTGTATAGCAAATATAGTTTACTATACTTATTATAGTTCTTTCATATCAGTGACTTTTATTTCCTTTGCCCTAGCTAATGGTGATACCGGAGACGCTAATGTAGTCGGAGATCTTATAAGCTTTAAATCATTAATATTACTATGGCTCCCAATAGCCTTAATAGTAATAAATAAAATTTTAAAGAAAAAAAACAAAGAAGATGATGCATTTAGAAGAGTAAAAAAGAAACATATTATAAAAACTATATATACATGGATTCTAATTATATTTATTGTCTTTATGACATCTTTAAAACCTGTTGATTTTTCAAGACTCTATAGCCAGTGGAATCGTGAATATTTAGTATCTAGATTTGGTGTATACATGTATCAAATAAATGATATGATCAAAAGTATTGAACCCAAAATGGCAACTTTATTCGGACAAGATAAAGCAAACAGACAAATAAATGAGTTCTATGAAAATAGAGAAACTAATAATAAGAAAAATGATTATACAAATATTTTTAAAGATAAAAATGTAATTGCAGTACATGCAGAAAGTATGCAAAATGTCCTTATAGGAATGAAAATTAATGGAGTAGAAATAACCCCTAATTTAAATAAATTATCATCATCAGGATTATATTTTAATAATTTCTATTCACAAGTAAGTTTTGGTACTAGTAGTGATACTGAATTTACTCTAGCAACGTCTCTACTTCCAGTATCTAGTGGTTCAGTTTTCATAAACTATTCTGATCGTACTTATGTTTCTATGTATAATCTATTAAAAGATCAAGGATATTATACATTTAGTATGCATGCCAATACTGGAGATTTTTGGAATAGAAATGTTATGCATAAAAATTTAGGATATGACAAATTTTATTCTAAAGATTCATATGAAATCGATGAAGAAGTAGGATTTGGATTAAGTGATGAATCATTTATCAAACAATCTGTAGAATATATTGCTCAAATAAACGAAGAGCATGAAAAATTTTATGGTACTTTAATCACTCTAAGTAATCATACACCATTTGACTATAATGAATTATTTGAAAAGCTTGATTTAACTATGACTGTAGATGGAGAAACTTATCCATATATGGAAGGAACAAAACTAGGAAATTATTTTGTATCTGCTCATTATGCTGACGCTCAGTTAGGATTGTTAGTTGAAGAATTAGATAAAAAAGGAATCTTAGATGATACAATAATAGTAATTTATGGAGATCATGATGCTAGAATATCTACTTCGCAGTGGAATAGATTTTATAATTATGATTACAAAACAGATGATGTTTTAGATAGTAGCGATCCAAATTATAAGGAATTAGATTATTACTGGCAAGAACTAAATAGAAAAGTGCCACTTATAATATGGACTAATGATGAAGAGTTTCAAGAAAACTATAGTAAAACAGTATCCACTGCTATGGGAATGTATGACTTATCTCCAACACTTTTAAATATGTTAGGAGCTAAAAACGAATATGCCCTTGGTAGTGATATCATGAATAAAAAAGACAATGTAGTAGTATTTCCTAATGGTAATTATGTAACTAACTATGTTTATTATAATGATAATAAAGGAGAATATAAATTGCTAAAAAATGTACCATTAGAAGAAAATTATATTGAAGAAAATAAGCAGTATACAGAAGAATTAATAGATATTTCTAATGATATAATAGTCTATAATTATTTTAATAACATATTTTCAACCGCAGACTATAAGGAGGAAAAATGAAAAAAAGAAAATTAAAAAAGAAAGTAGTTATTCTAATAATCTTAATAGTAGTATTAATATTATGTATCACAGGATTTATACTCTATAAAACGCTATCTAAAAACCAAGTAGCAGAAGCTAAAGTAATAGATAGTATTGAAGAATATGGTTATGTCTTAGAAGACGATCAACCTAAGATATATCAAGACTTATTTAAAGAGTTATCTAAAGTATTACAAGCAGAAAATGTAGATGAAGAAGAATATGCTAGATTAATCTCACAAATGTTTTCCATAGATTTTTATAACTTAGAAAACAAAGTATCAAAAAATGATGTCGGAGGAACAATGTTTATTAGTACAGACTATGTAGATAACTTTACTTTAAAAGCCTCAGACACAGTATATAAATATATAGAACATAATTTATATAATGATAGAGATCAAAATCTTCCTGTAGTCACATCATCAAGTGTAAACAAGTTAGAAAATGTAACCTACGAATATGAAAGTATTAACGATGACAACGCTTATGAAGTAACAGTAAACTTAGAATATGAAGAAGATTTAGGATATCCAACTGAAATAGTTTTAACATTAATACACAATGATAAAAAATTAGAAATATGTGAAATGGAATAAAATGGTTTAAATACAAACCATTTTTTTA
>CALVPC010000044.1 GCA_944350405.1 uncultured Bacilli bacterium | reverse complement strand
ATTTTCTATATTATATATTGAGAGGAGGATTAAATATATGTACGGATACGGATGTGGATATCCAGGATATGGAGATGGTGGTAGTTGGCTTTGGATTATAATCGTTGTTATAATAATTTTCTTTGTGTTCTTTTGGAATAATGGAAATAATAACTGCGGACATAATCACAACAACGGCTGCTGCTAATTAAATTTATAATTAATAAGGTTTTAAAACTATTAACATTTTATATTGTTAATAGTTTTATTTTTCAATATTTTTAGCACTCTAGCTTGACAAGTGCTAAAAAGTGTAATATAATTATTATGAGGTGATATATATGTTTAATCAAAACGAAGAAGAAAATGTTTTAGAAAAATATGGTAGAAATATTACCAATGATATAAATGCAAGAAAAATAGATCCAGTAATAGGTAGAGATGAAGAAATACGTAGTATTACTCGTATTTTATCGAGAAAAACTAAAAATAATCCCGTTTTAATTGGTGAACCAGGAGTGGGTAAAACTGCTATTGTCGAAGGATTAGCTCAAAGAATAGTAAAAGGTGATGTCCCAGAATCACTAAAAAATAAAACTATTTGGGAATTAGATATGGCAGCTTTAATTGCCGGAGCTAAATATCGCGGTGAATTTGAAGAAAGACTAAAAAAAGTTCTAGAAGAAATTAAAAAATCTGAAGGTAACATTATAATGTTTATTGATGAAATTCATACTATTGTAGGTACTGGAGCCCTTGAAGGAGCTATGGATACAGGAAATATTTTAAAACCAATGCTTGCTCGTGGTGAAATTCATGTAATCGGAGCAACTACTTTAAATGAATACCGAAAATATATTGAAAAAGATGGAGCTCTAGAAAGAAGATTTCAAAAAATAATAGTATCTGAGCCGACTGTTGAAGACACCATAGCAATCTTAAGAGGTTTAAAAGAAAGATTTGAAATTCATCATGGGGTATCAATTCAAGATAAAGCTCTAGTTTCAGCAGCAACTTTATCAAATCGTTATATAACTGATAGGTACTTACCTGATAAAGCAATTGATTTAGTAGATGAAGCTTGTGCCACAATAAGAGTTCAAATGGATAGTGTTCCAACTAATCTTGATAAATTAACCAGAAAAATAATGAAATTAGAAATAGAAAAAGAAGCAATCAAAAAAGAAAAAGATGAACTTTCTAAAAAAAGAAAACAACAAATAGAAGAAGAACTAAAAGTCTTAAAAGAAGAAGAAAAAGAATTAAAAGAAGACTGGAATAAAGAAAAAAATTTAAATAAAGAAATAAAAATAAAGAAAAAAGAATTAGATAAAACTAGATTTGAGCTAGAACAAGCTGAAAATAATTATGATTTAGAAACTGCAGCTAGATTAAGACATGGTACTATACCTAAACTTGAAAAAGAATTAAAAGCTTTAGTAGAAAGTGGTCAAAATAAACTTTTAAGTGATGTAGTAACTAGTGAAGATATAGCTGATGTAATAAGTAAATGGACAAATATTCCTATTACTAAATTAATGAGTAGTGAAAAAGAAAAAGTATTAAATCTTGAACAAAACTTATCCAAAAGAGTAAAAGGTCAACAAGAAGCACTAAGTTTAATTAGTGATGCTATTATTAGATCAAGAAGTGGTATCAAAGATCCAAATAAACCAATCGGATCATTCATTTTCCTTGGACCAACTGGAGTAGGTAAAACTGAAGTTGCTAAAAGTTTAGCCTTTGAATTATTTGATGATGAACATCATTTAATTAGAATAGATATGTCTGAATATATGGAAAAATATAGTGCATCTAGATTAATCGGAGCAGCTCCTGGTTATATTGGCTACGAAGAAGGTGGACAATTAACTGAAGCAGTAAGAAGAAACCCATACAGCATAGTATTATTTGATGAAATAGAAAAAGCTCATCCAGACGTTTTAAATCTTCTTCTTCAAATTTTAGATGATGGTAGACTAACTGATTCAAATGGTAGAACAGTAGATTTTAAAAATACTATTATTATAATGACTTCTAATATAGGAAGTGAACATATCCTAGAAGGAGAAGACGAAAAAGTAATACCAGAATTAAATAAATACTTTAAGCCAGAATTTATCAATCGTATAGATGAAATAATAGTATTTAAAAAATTATCTAAAGAAGTATTACAAGAAGTATTAGATAAAATAATTAATGAAATAGATGAAAGATTAATAGACTTAAATATTAAAATAAAATTAACACCTAGAGCTAAAAATTATTTCATAGAAAATGGATATAATGAATTTTATGGAGCAAGGCCATTAAAAAGATTAATAAATAGAAAGCTAGAAACAAATTTAGCTAAATTATTAATAGATAATCAAATTGTTCCTAATAAAGATGTATTAATAGATGTTGAGAATAATAATATAAAAGTTTCTCAATAAAAAATAAAAAAATAGTATAATTTATATACTATTTTTTCGTTTATATAAAAGATAATAACATAAAAAATTAAACAACTTAGTAAAAATATGTTAAAATAAAAAAACAATGCAATAAAATAGTGAATATAAACATTAATATAATGAGAGGAGAAATAAGATGTTAAACAAAGAGCCTATTAATAAGCGTATAGATCATAAAATAATAGACAAACTTCTATTTGAACTTTCTCTAGGTAATATGGAATCCTTTCACAACTTATATGAACTTACAAAAACTTCAGTATATGGGTACAGCCTTTCTCTTTTAAAAAACCACAACGATGCATTAGATAATATGCAAGATGTTTATGTTAAAATTCATGAAAATATAAATTCATACAAATCAAATCAAACACCAATGTCTTGGATATTAACAATAACAAAAAATTTAGCTCTTATGAAAATAAGAAAGCAAAAGAAAATAGTAAGTGGAGAAATAAATGAAGAAATTTTTGTAAACGATTGTTTAAAAGAAGAAGATAAAATATTCTTACGAGAAATATTAGAGAAATTATCTGAAGAAGAAAGACAAATAGTATTATTTCATTTAGTCGCAGAACTTAAACACAAAGAAATAGCAGAATTATTAGAATTAAAATTATCCACAACTTTATCTAAATATCACAGGGCTCTAAAAAAAATAAGAAATGAATGGGGGAATAGTTAAAATGGATGAAAATAAATTAAAAAACAAACTAAACGAATCCTTAAACAATAGCATACCTAATAATAGTTTTGAAAATATCCTCTCAAAAATAAATGAAAAGGAAGGAATAATTACTATGAAAGAACCTAAAAAACAAAGCAAGAAGCTCTTACCTAAATTATCTATTGCGTTGGCAACCATTATTTTAGTTCTAGGATTATCATACTTTGGATATAACAATTATTATAAAGTTGATTCTAGAATAGGATTAGAAGTAAATCCTAGCATAGAAATCGAAGTAAGCAAAAAAGAGAAAGTACTCAAAGTAACTGCTAAAAACGAAGATGCAGAAAAAATTCTAGAAGGTATGGATTTAGAAAAAACAGATATAGATGTAGCATTAAATGCTATTATCGGCTCAATGGTAACTAAAGGATATATTGATGATCTATCAAATTCAATACTTTTATCAGTAGAAAATGACGATCAAGAAAAAGGAGAACAATTAAGACAAAGACTAGCTAATACTATAAATTCTATTATAAGTGCTGATAATATAAATGGTTCAGTATTAAGTCAAAATCTGTCAAATTCAAATAAAGAAGCTCAAAATTTAGCAGAAAAATATAATATTTCTTTAGGCAAAGCAACTTTAATATTAGATCTACTAGAAAGTAACAGTCTATTAAGTGAACAAGATTTAGTACCATTATCAATTAATGAATTAAATGTTTTAAGTACATCAAAAACAAATCATTTAGATAACGTACAAAAAGAAGGAACTGCAAGTACAAAAGCATATATAGACAAAGATGAAGCAACAAAAATTGCTCTAGATCATGCTGGTGTATCTAATCCAAATTACACTAAAGTAGAATTTGATGCAGATGACGGCCTTATAGTTTATGAAGTGGAGTTTACTACTTCAACAACAGAATATGATTATGAAATAGATGCTACAACTGGTAAAATAATAAAATCAGAAAGAGAAAGAAATGACAACTATGTGCCTAATACTAATCAATCATCAAGCAATAATACAAATAGTTCAAATAATCAATCTTCAAGCCAAAACACAAATAGTTCATCTAATAGTAATTCTAATAGTACTTCAAGTTCTAATAATTATATATCGAGAGACAAAGCTAGACAAATTGCTCTAAATCATGCTGGAATATCTAATCCTAATTATATAGACATAGAATTAGATAGAGACGATAATGAATACTCAGTAGAATTTACATATAATGGCTACGAATATGATTATGAAATAAATGCTACAACTGGTAAAATAATAAAATCAGAAAGAGAAAGAATAGATTAATAAAGGAACTGTTTAGTTCCTTTTTGTATAAAATAAAAGATTTAGTTCACACTATAGGTGGAGGGAAAAAATGGAAAAAATAAAATTATCTCCCACTGATTTAATCAATTTAAAAGACCTATTTAGTGAAAATTATCTTTTAATAAAACAAATAAAAGAATTTGAAAAGAAAACTATTAATAAAGAACAAAAATTGATATTAAAAGAAATAAGAGATGTTCATAAAAAAAATTTATTAACAATAATGAAATTGCTTGATAACAAAGAAAGGATATTATGATGAATGAGAAAGAAAATCTATCTACCATATATATTTATGAACAGAACTTGTTAAAAAGTTGTACTAATAAGTTATTAGAAGCATCATCAGAACAAGTTCATGACTATATATTAAGTATTTTTGATGAAATTGATGAATTAACTAGAAAATTATATCGATATCTTTTAAAAACAGAATTAATAAAAAAAGAACGCAGTAATAAAAAGAAAAGAGAAGAATTATATGAAGAATTAGATAGCTTATACTTAGGAATAAATGAATAATTTATTCTTTTTTATTTAAAAAACAAAATACATCTTACAATTTTCACAATTTTATAGTATACTTAATAAAATAGAATATAAAAAATATTGGTCATTTTACATGAATAGAAAATAATGATATAATAGAAAAATGTATGGAGGTAATTTATGATATTTGAAACAATATTTTATTTACTTAGAGAAATATTAGACATAGCAATATTATGGTTTTTAATATATACTGTTTTAAAAAATATAAAAAACAATGTAAAGCTATCTCTATTATTTAAAGGAATATTATTTATAATAATAATTAAAGTAATAGCAGATGCAATTGGATTAGTAACAGTTGGAGTAGTATTAGAATATGTAATTGAATGGGGACCACTTGCACTAATAATAATATTTCAACCAGAAATTAGAAATATATTAGAGCAAATAGGAAAAACTCAATTATTAGGAAGACACAAAGTTTTATCTGTTGATGAAAGAGAAAGACTAGTATATGAAATAATTGGGGCTGTAGATACTATGAGAAAAGCTAAAATAGGAGCTTTGATAGTCATTGAACGAGATGTAAGTTTAATAGATTACATAAATAAAGCTACTAATTTATATGCTGAAATTTCTAGCGAACTACTAGTATCTATATTCTTTCCAAACAACCCATTACATGATGGTGGAGTAATTATTCAAGGAGATAAAATAAGTTGTGCTGGAGCAGTTTTTCCAACTAGTAACAGCTTAAAGATTAATAAAAGGTTAGGAACGCGTCATAGAGCAGCATTAGGAATAACTGAAGAAACAGACGCTTTAGCAATAGTTGTTTCAGAAGAAACTGGAAGAGTATCTATAGCAATCAAAGGAGAATTATTCTATAATCTAACAATAGATGACGCAAGAATCCTGCTTATAGATGAATTAAGACCAAAGCAAGATGATTTTGAAGATGAATTTGATGAGGAGGAAGAAATATAATGGCAAAGAAAAAGAAATCCTCAAATAAAAAAAAGAAACATGGCATCTTAAAAAAGATAGCTAGAGGGACCTATTACTGTTTTAGTAAAGCGTACAATATAATAGATAAAATTATAATAACTCCAATAGCTAAATTTATGCTTTGGATTACTAAACCATTTAAAAATTCTAGCAAACCACTAGATAGATTATTAAATAATAAAGGTGTATTATTAACTTTATCATTAGTAATATCTTTAATTGCATTCTTTCACTATGACAATATTGCTGAAAGATTGATGAATAATTCCGCAGATATTTTATATAATCAAAAAGTAACTGCTTTATATAATGAAGAAGCTTATGTAATTGAAGGATTACCTGATACAGTAGATATTACTTTAATAGGAAGAAAATCAGATTTATATTTAGCAAAACAATATCCAAGTGATGGTGTAACAGTCGATTTAAGAGGACTAAAGCCTGGAAGACATCAAGTAGAAATTAAGTATGATAGTCCTGTTTCTTCTGTTAATTATAAAGCAGACCCTAGTACAGCAACAGTTACTATATATGAAAAATTATCAATATCTAAAAAAATATCAACAGAAATATTAAATGCAGATAGTATTAATCAAAGATATAACATATCAAATATAACATTTAGTAGCGATGAAGTATATGTAAAAGGTGCAGAATACATGTTGGATAAAGTAGCCACAGTAAAAGCACTAGTTAACTTAGAAAAACTAGAATTAAATATAGGTACAGCTACTTTAAAAGATATTCCACTTGTCGCATACGATGAAAACGGAAATAAATTAGATGTTGAAATAGTACCAGGAACAATAGATGCAACTTTAGAAATATCTTCACCTAGTAAAGAAGTACCTTTACGAGTAGTTCCAACAGGTAATGTAGTTTTTGGAAAAGCAATAGATGACATAAAATTAAGTAGAACACAAGTAACAATTTATGGTAACGAAGAAGATCTAGAAAAAATATCTTATGTTCCAGTAAACATTGATGTTGAAGGAATAGATAAAAAAACAGAATACACAATCAACTTATCCGCCCCAAGTGGTGTTAAAGAAATGTCAGTAAAATCAGTAGTAGCAACAGTAACCCTTGCAGATGAAAAAGAAAAAACAATAGACAATGTAAATATTGCTATTAGAAATTTAGATTCTAAGTATACTGCTCAAGCTGCTTCTAAGAATGATTCATTTGCCACAATTATAGTTAAAGGAACAGCAAATAATCTAGAAGATATTACAGCAGAAAATATTACAGCTTATGTTGATTTAAAAGGTAAAGGCAGAGGAACTCATAAAGTAGAAGTACAAGTTACAGGAGAAGATTTAAAATTAAAATATACACCAAAGACAACTACTGTTACTATAATAATAGAATAAAATAAAAATCACTAGTTAAAAATTCTAGTGATTTTTTTATTTAAATTCTATTTTTTGTACTAAAAGTCCAATGTTAATCAAACCACAAATACCAACAATAGTATAAACGATTCTTGATAAAATGCTATTGTCACCAAAAATAAATTCAACTAGATTGAAATCAAATAATCCAATTAGTCCCCATACAATAGCACCTATAATGGTAAAAACTAATGCGATTTTTTGTAATGTTTCCATGATTCTCCTCCTTTACTAAATATTATGTATAAAATTAAAAAAATTATTCATTAAATAAATATGAATATATACATTGAAAAAAAATATAATTAATTGAAAGCAAAAAGAGGTGAAAAATGAAAAAAATATTTTTAATTGTTGCAGTAATAGCAACATTATGTCTTACAGGATGTGGCAAGCTAAATGACAAAGATATAAGAGAGAACTTCATAAAAGATGTAGAAAGTTTAAAAGCATATTATATGGAAGGAACATTAGAATTAACCAACAATGATGACACTTACAAGTATGATGTAGTAGCTAACTATCAAAAAGAGGATAATTACAAAGTTTCATTAGTAAATAAAGCAAATAATTATGAACAAATAATTTTAAAAAATGATGAAGGAGTATATGTCTTAACACACAAAGGTTTAACTTTTTTTCATAACATTGAGCAAAACGTTTCATTATAAGGTTTTCT
>CALVPC010000043.1 GCA_944350405.1 uncultured Bacilli bacterium | reverse complement strand
ATAAAGTTTAGTAAGCATTCTATACTCTAAAATTTGTCTTACTATTTCATAATCAGTAAGCTTATCTAAAATATCAGCACTAGTAGAATAACCTTTATCACTCTTAATTCTTTTTGGATAAGGAATTTTCAGTTCATCAAATAGTACCATTCCTAACTGTTTAGGACTCATAATATTAAAATCCTTTCTACCAGCTAGAAAATATATTCTATTTTCTATATCTAATATTTTAGAAGAAACTTCTTTTTTCATTGAAAGTAAAAAATCTTTATCAATTTGAACACCTGTATATTCCATATCGATTAAAACATAAGTAAGAGGAAGTTCTATATCTAAATATAAAGATAAAAATTTTTGATTAACAAGTTCATTATAAAACTTATCTCTACAATCGTATATAAACTTAGCCTTACTAACCATATTAGGAATCAATTTGTCAGCATATTTTTTAAATTTCTTAAGAATATCTTCGCATGACATAGCACTATAATTACAAATATTCATTAAATAAGAAACATCTTCTTTAATAGGATAATTAAGAATATAAGATTCAATCATCAAATCATTAATCTTATTTTTTAAAATAACACCATTATATTTGAAAACTAAATATAATTTTTTTAAATCATAAGTATAAAGAACTATATCCTCTTTAATTTCAATATTTTTTATATCATCTTTATCAACAAAATAATTACCATTACTATTAGAAATCGCTATCCCAAGCAAATCATTATCATGATAAACCCCTCTAGTTTCTACATAAATAGCACTATTAGTATCTAACAGAATAGAAGAAACTTTTGTATACTCGAAATCTTTTTCTTCTTCCTTTAAATTTAATTTTTTTAATAGAGAAAAGAATTCATATTCCTTTAAAAGAGGAACCAGTCTTGGTGTTACACCATTATATTTAATTTTATCTAAATCTTTATCAATAGGAACATCTTTATATATAGTAGCAAGTTCCTTTGAAAAAAAAGCATTTTCCTTATCATTTAATAATTTTTCTTTAACTTTACCTGTAATCTCATCAATATGATCATATATATTTTCCACTGTACCATATTTTTGAATCAAATTAATAGCTCCTTTTTCTCCTATACCTTTTACTCCAGGAATATTATCACTAGCATCTCCCATAATACCTTTCAAATCAATCATTTTTTCTGGAGTAAATCCATACGTCTCAATAAATGTTTTCTTATCCATTCTAATAAAATCATTCATCTTTAATAATTTAACTTCATTATCATCAGAAATTAATTGAAGTAAATCTTTATCACTACTTATAATAGTAGAAATAAAATCTTCTCTTCTATCTACTTCCTTAGCAAAAGTACCAATTATATCATCCGCTTCATAATTATCTATTTCAAAACAAGGTATTCCCATTGCAGAAGCAATCTCTTTAGCAACAGGAAATTGTAATTTCAATTCTTCTGGAGTATCTTTTCTACCATCTTTATAGCCTTCATATTTTTCATGTCTAAAAGTTTTCCCTTTATCAAAAGCAATCATCATATATGAAGGATTCTCTTCATTAATTATTTTACTAAGCATATTAATAAAACCAAAAAGAGCATTTGTAGGAAAACCCTTAGAATTTCTAAGCATAGAACCTTTATATGCCGTAGCATAATAACTTCTAAAAAGTAAATTATTACCATCAACTAAAATAACCTTTTTCAACTGTACATCACCTAAAATTATTATAAAACAAAATAATCATTAACACAAATTAAAAAAATTACTAATCACCAGTAATTTCTTTAATATTTTTTAAAACTATTTATTAAAATTGAGCTTTTCTTTAAGCTTTTCTTCCTCTTCTAAAACAGTATAAGCTATCTTACCAACTAACGTTTTAGGAAGTTCATTTTTAAATTCGTATTCTCTAGGAAGAGCATATTTAGCAATGTATTTTTCACAATATTGCTTAATTTCTTCTTTGACATTTTCGTCTAATTTAACTTCTTTTTTAAGTACAACATATGCTTTAACTCTTTGACCCCTATACTTATCAGGAACACCTATAACAGTAGAATTAGAAACATACTCATGCTTATTAATTATTTCCTCAATATACGACGGATAAACATTATAACCAGATGAAATAATTATTCTCTTAATACGCGATTTAAAATAAACAAAGCCATCCTCATCCATACATCCTACATCACCAGTATGAAGCCAAGTCTTACCATCTTTATGTTCCTTTAAAGTATTACGAGTTTCCTCTTCTTCATTTAAATATCCCATCATCACAGTTGGACCATTTATACAAATCTCTCCATCTTCCATAATATCAGCTTCCTTAGTAGTCCCTATTTTTACTATTTTATAAATCATATCTGGTAAAGGTATACCTATACTATTTGGTCTATGTTTAACATTTGCAGGATTAAGACAAGATGCTGCAGTAGATTCAGTAAGTCCATATCCTACCCTAATTTTTGCTTTTGAACCATGCCTAGCAAAAAACTCATTGTATTCATTATACTTATTTTCAGGCAAAACATCCCCACCTGAAATAATTAATTTGATATTAGATAAATCAAGTCCTTTTTTAGGTTCATTTCTAACTAGAGCTTCAAATAAAGTAGGAACACCCACTAAAACAGTAGGGTTAGTCTTTTTTATCAAATCATTTAGTTTTTTACCCTTAAATGTTGGTACAAGTATAGCTTTAGCTCCAACAAACAAACAAGTATGAATACAAACGCCTAATCCAAAACCATGAAAAATTGGTAAAATTGCTATTATAGAATCACCAGGACCTAAAGGAACACACATAAGACTAGCTTGAAAAGATAATGCATTAATATTATTATTTGAAAGCATTATTCCTTTTGGAGTCCCAGAAGTTCCACCACTATAAAGAATTACAGCAAGATCTTCCCCTTTTCTATCACAAGCATAATCCTCATAATAACTATTTCCTTTTTGAGCAAATTTCTTATATGAAATAACTTCTCTATTTTGAAAAGCCTTCAAAAAAACTTGCCTTATCTTTTTAATAGCTTTTGTAACATCTGTATTAAAAATAGAATACATTTTTTTCTTAAAGCCTTTTAAACTATATCCCGCCGAAGATATAATTACCTTAGAAACACTTGTATTATTGATTATATTTATTACTTTTTTATAATTCATATCAATAGTCATAATAACTTTAGATTTTGTCTTATTAAGATACATCTCTATTTCTTTTTCACTAGAAAGAGGATGAATCATGTTAGAAACTGCTCCAACTAAATTAACAGCATAAAACATTATAAGTGCTTCTGGAGTATTGGGCATACAAATACTTACTATATCCCCTTGATTAACCCCAATAGTCTTAAGAGATTTAGCACAAGCTACAATTCTATCCACTAACTCTTTATAAGTAATCTTATTATTATAATACTCAATAGCATAAGAATTGGGATATTTTAATGCTACTTTCATAACAACTTCAACCATCAGATCATCTGAATATTTTAAATGTTTAGGTACATCTTTATAAAAGTTATACCAAGGATAATCTTCCCTATTTAATTTCGATTTTATCATTGCAATCTCCTTCCAACAGTTCTGGATTATTCAAAATATATTCAAGAAGCTGAACAGCTTTTATCATATAAAACCCATCAGCAATTCTCTCATCCAAAGTTATTCCAAAATCACAAAAATCTCCAATTTTTTTACTACCATCATCATTAATAACTTCTTTTTTGTATATTTTACCAATAGTCACAAGCCCAGAATTAGTACCAAAATCAGTTAAATTATGATAAATAGCTTCTTTACAGCCAATACTTCCTATATTAGACATAAGAATAGTACTATAATATACAATTTCTCTTGTCATAGAAACAGGTAACAAATCATGCCTATCTAAAAATTTAAAAATTCCGACAATAATATTTCTAAGAACTTTAGGCATTCTTCCAATTTTATCAACAAGATCATCAGTACTACTAGATTTACTATTTCTAGTCTTCTTTACCCTATTTGAAATTCTATCACTTATAGTAAATAAATTATCATCCTCTTCAATTTTTAAAACTTGCATAAGTTCTTTAGAATCATCATCAAATGAAGTTTTGGCTACATAAGATATCGAAACCTCATTTCGATCATAAAAATGACCATTAACAATAAATCTATTAAGATAAGGTCTATTATAAATAACTTTAGCAAGTGCTGTTGCAAATATATGAAAATAAGTAATATGAACATCACTTTTTTTATTTATTTTTTCAACATATTTAACAAGCTTAGTAATATCCATAGAATAATTAATATAAACTTCACTTTGACATCTTTTCTTTTTAAGCTGATAATTTATATAATTCATTCCATTTAAATCTCTTATTCTAACCCCATCTTTTCTATCTCCAAACTTTTTCATCATCATACCTACTCTCTAAATTTTTTATCGTTTCCTTAATAGTATCTTCAAGTGTTGTTAAATATTTTTTACCTAATTTTTTTTCATACAAAAAATCTAAAAACTCACATCTAATAGCATCATCAGGTCTACCATAAATTATATTGCCTTTATTAAGAAGATATCCAAACTCAACATTACTAGAAAGACCAAGCATATTAATATCTCTTGGCATCCAAAACATAACAATATCTGCCTCTTCCAACATTTCTTGATCTAAACTTATTTCATAATCACTAGTCTCATTATCATAATAAGATTTATTTTTTAATTCTGGAACATAAATCGCACCATCAAAACCTAAACGATTAAAAATTTCTATTGCTTCTCCTCGCCATGATAAAGTATTTTTATCCCTAGGAGTAGGTCCAGCTAAAAAACAAGATTTTTTATTTTTAATAAGTCTCTCACCTGTATAAATAATATCCATATCCATCCTCCTTTTCCATTATATCACCATTTTAAAAAAAACTGAATATAATAAATTGTAACTAAAGGAGGAATATAATGAAAAAGGTAATTACCCTTATCACTTGTCTAGTAATTATAATAATAGCTTTTATATTTTATAATTTCTGGATAAACAAAGAAAGCAGCAATTTAACTAAAGTCAAAGTTGCTGAAGTAACTCATAGTGTGTTTTATGCTCCACAATATGTTGCATTAGAAGAAGGATATTTCAAAGATGAAGGTTTAGATATAGAACTTACCCTAACAAGTGGTGCTAATAATGTTATGGCCGCAGTACTATCCGAAGATGCGGACATAGGACTATCTGGAAGTGAAGCAACAATCTATGTATACAATAAAGGAGAAAAAGACTATATAAAAACATTTGCTCAACTTACACAAAAAGATGGATCATTTTTAGTAGCAAGAAAAGACATACAAAACTTCACAGTTGAAGATTTAAAAGGACAATATGTTATTGGAGGAAGACAAGGTGGAATGCCTGAAATGACCCTAGAGTATGCCTTAAAGCAAAATAATATTGACCCCAAAAATGATCTAACAATAGATACAAGCATTGACTTTGCCTCAATGGCCGGGGCATTTATCGGGGGAACTGGAGATTTTGTCGCCTTATTTGAACCACAAGCAACACAAATAGTAAATCAAGGATATGGCTATAAAGTAGCCCAACTAGGAACTCTTACAGATAATGTACCATATACTGCTTATAACGCTAGAAGCAGTTATATCGAAGAAAATCCAGAAATAATTAAAGGATTTACAAGAGCAATTCAAAGAGGGCTTGATTTCATTCACGAAAAGTCTAGTGATGAAATTACAACAGCAATAATGAATCAATTTCCAGATACTTCATACAATGACCTCAAAACAGCAGTAGAAAGTTATCTAGACAATGATACTTGGCCAAAAACTACAGAATTTACTAAAGAATCATTTGATCATTTACAAGACATAGTTATAGAAGCAGGATTTTTAGATAAAAAAGTAAGTTACAACGATTTAATATATGTCAGATAATATACTAGAAATTAAAAATCTAAGTAAAATATACCATAATGAAAAAGGAGAAATGCTAGCTTTAAAAGACATCAGTTTTAGTATAAAAAAGAAAGAATTTATTTCAATAGTAGGACCATCTGGATGCGGAAAATCAACAATACTCACAATACTAGCTAATATTTTAAAAAAATCTCAAGGAGAAATAAAATTTAATATTGAAAATCCAAAAATAGGATATATGTTACAAGAAGACTCCCTATTCCCATGGAGAACAGTATTAGATAATGCTTGTCTAGGACTTGAAATAAGAAAAGAAAAAACTGAAAAAAATAAAAATAAAGTTATAAATCTACTAAAAAAATATGGTTTAGGAGAATTTATAAACAGTTATCCAGATAGTTTATCTGGAGGATTAAAACAAAGAGTAGCTTTAATAAGAACATTAGCTATAAATCCAGATATTTTATTATTAGATGAACCATTTTCAGCTTTAGATTACCAAACTAGATTATCACTATCTGATGATTTAAAACGAATAATAAAAAATGAAAATAAAACTGCAATAATGGTTACACATGATATCGGTGAAGCTATAAGTATGTCCGATAAAATAGTAATAATATCAAACAGACCAGGCATAGTCAAAAAAATAATAAAAGTAGAATTAAAAAATCCTGGAACCCCAACAGAAAATAGAAAAGATTCTAACTTTATAAAGTATTATGACATGATTTGGAAGGAACTTGATAATCATGTTTAGTGAAGAACATAAAAATTACTTAAAAAAAGTAAAAAGACAAAATAAAATAGTAATATTTTTTAAAATATTTATAATATTAGCCTTCATGTCATTATGGGAAATATGTGCTAAACTTGAAATAATAAACCCTTTTTTAACATCCTATCCATCACAAATAATATTGACAATATTTGACTTGTTTAAAGAAAATAACTTATTACTGCATATATGGATAACTTTATATGAAACTATAATTAGTTTTTTATTAGCCAGTATAATAGGCATAATAATAGCTAGTATATTATGGAGTAGTAAAACTATATTCAGAATACTAGATCCTTATCTAACAGTTCTAAACTCATTACCAAAAATATCATTAGGTCCGCTCATAATAATATGGGTCGGAGCTGGCACTAATTCAATAATTTTTATGGCTCTATTAATAACAGTTTTTACCACTACAGTTAATATGTATAACTCTTTCATAACTACAGATCCTTACAAAATAATTCTAATGAAATCTCTTGGAGCCACTAAAATGCAAATATTTTCAAAATTAGTATTTAGAGGTAATATACCAAGTTTAATAAACACACTAAAAATAAATATCAGTTTATCTTTAATCGGAGTAATAATGGGTGAGCTCTTAATATCAAAGCAAGGTTTAGGTTATCTAATAACTTATGGATCACAAGTATTTAACTTAAACTTAGTTCTTACTTCTATATTTGTTTTAGGTATAATATCCTATCTTTTATATATTATAATTGATTTATTAGAGAGAAAAATAAAATAACAACGCTACAATTTTCTAAACATTTAAATATACTTTTATCACAAACAAAAGAAAAATATAACATCAAAATTATTAAAATTAGTTATTTATTATTAAAATTTTTAAATACAAACATAAAATATTACAGAAAGGAGAAAAAAATGGCACAAAATAATAATAGCTGTGGAAAAAAACCTTTTCCACCATGTGAAAATATTAAATTTGTTGGAATAATTGGACCTACTGGACCTACTGGACCAGCAGGAGGACCTACCGGACCTACTGGTGCTACTGGACCTACCGGACCTACTGGTGCTACCGGACCTACCGGTCCTACTGGTGCTACCGGGCCTACTGGACCTACCGGAGAAATTACTAATTTATCAATTGGCTCTATAAGTACAGGAGCTCCCGGTTCTACTGCCACTGCCAGTATAACTGGAACTGCTCCAAATTACACATTGAATTTAACAATACCACAAGGACCTACTGGACCTACTGGAGATACTGGTGCTACCGGACCTACTGGACCTACCGGACCTACTGGAGATACTGGTGCTACTGGACCTACTGGACCTACTGGACCTACTGGACCTACTGGAGATACTGGAACAACTGAAGATACTGGAA
>CALVPC010000042.1 GCA_944350405.1 uncultured Bacilli bacterium | reverse complement strand
TATTAATTTGTATGGTATCATACTATTTTGTTTTAGGAGTGATTGTTATGAGTGATAAACAAAGAAAAATATTTAAAATAATAGTTATTGTTCTTTCTGTTATTTTAGTCACAGAACTTATATATTTTGGGGTTAAATATTATATTAATAGGCAGAATTCTGTCTTTTATACTGTTTTTAATAGTATTGTAATTGATGATAATGATTATATTGGTGTTGGATTTAGTGATTACAGGAATAGTGATTTTAATAAATATTCTAATGGGTATAATAAGGCTACTATTTTTAAATATAATTCTGGAAAAATTGTTCAAGAAGTAGGAATAAACGTAGGATATAATAGTTTTTTTTATGATGTAATAGAAGTTTCTGATGGATATATTGCAGTTGGTTCTGCTGAAATGACTGATGATCAAAAGGATGAAAAGTTATCTGAAGGTTTAATTGTAAAATTTGATAAAGAATTTAATATATTATGGAGAAAGAATATAAGTATTTTAAATAAAACAGAATTATTAAAGATAGAAAAATTAGAAAGTGGTGAATTTTTAGTTGTTGGTAGTTCAATATATGGTGAAGGATATGTTGGTAATCATACCACCGGCGGAGCAATACTTTTAAAATTTGATAAAGATGGCGAGGAAGTATTTAGAACTAATTATGGTGGACCTTATTCTGGTAAATTTAATGATATTTTAGTAGAGGATGATGGATATGTTGCTGTAGGTCTTGGTAAAAGTAATTCTGGCATTATTGTAAAATATAATTTAAATGGAAAAATTGTTTGGGATGCTTCATATGGTGCTACTGATGAAAATGGAATTACTGCTGTTGATAAACTAGGAAATAATTATGTTGTTGCTACGACAAAGGTAGTAAATTCAAAAGATTTATCTAATTATCAAGCTGCAATAGTAATATTTAATGATTCTGGTGAAAAAATAGATGATGTTAAATATAGTTCCAGTGATATAACTTGTTTTTCTGATTTATTAGTAGATAATGATGATAATATAATTGCCAGTGGATATACAGGTAAATTAAATAGTGATAGTGTACTTAATAGTGATGCAATAGTTGTTAAATTTGATAAGAATTTATATGAGCAAGATGTAAAATTATTAAATGGTGATAATAATGATATGTTTAATAAAATATATTTAAATAATAATAATTACATTGTTCTTGGTTATTCTAATAGTAAGATTAAAGGATATAATCTTAATGGATATGATTACTTTCCTATTATAGAAAATTATAGTTTTAGTTAAATATTAATTTATTGATTAATACAAATATTAGGCCTAAAATATAAAATAAATAGGTTATTTTATATCTTTTATATTTTAAAGCATTAGGTAATAATTCATACATTGATATATGAATCATAATTCCTGCAATTACGGAATAGACTAGTCCTAATGTAGTAGTTGTGGGTTCTAAAAATAAATAAGCTATTAAAGCTCCAAGTGGTTCACTAATAGCACATATAAATGTATATAAAATAGCTTTCTTTTTACTTTTTGTGTAATAATATATTGGTAATGCTATGCTTATTCCTTCAGGTATATTATGCATAGTAATGGCAAGTGTTATAGAAATGCCTAGTTGCAAGTTTTCACTGGTAGTTATAAATGTTGCTATTCCTTCTGATTGAATTTATCAGGCATCACGTTTATTATAAATAAAATTTAACTCTTTAAAGTTAAAATGAATATCAATATTTCCATCTTCATGTATGGAAATATTTTTAATTAGTTTTAAGATTAAATCTCTAGTTGGATATCTATCTTTAAATTCTAGAACTTCCTTTTTTATAGTATTAAATGTATCTTCATCTTTATTTATTTTTTCTAAATATTCATTTATTTCATTTAATTTATCCTTTTTTAAAGAAATTTCCTTATTAAATTTTTCTTGTATCCTTTGATACATTTCTTCAGTTATTTTATTTTGTAGTTTATCAATATACATATTATCTAAATTATTTTTTATAGTTTCAAGTTCAATTTCTAATTTTTGTTTTGTTTTAGTATAAGTATCTAATGTATTATTATTTTTATATTTTTTTAGGATTTCTGACTCTAATTTATCATTACTAACTAAATATATTAATTTTTTGATTTCATGCACTATGCCTCGTTCTAATGTATCATAATCAAAGCCGTGTGCAGTACATAACCTAAATTCTTTATTATACTTTCTATAGTAATTACAAACCGTTGTACTTTTACCATTAGCGCGTCTTGCACGAATTCCAATATTATGACCACAATCAGCACATTTTAATAATCCATCTAATAAAAACAATTCTTTTTTGTCATTTCTTTGATGTTGTTTTGGCAACAATTGTTGTACTTTATTAAATGTATTTTTATCGATGATAGCTTCATGAGTGTTTTTTACTATTATCCAATCTTCTTTAGGATTACATATTATTTTACGATATTTATAACTTAACCTAGAGCGTCTATTTTGAATCATATCTCCGGTATATAATCTATTTTGTAAAATCTTTTTTATTGTAGTATTACACCAATACCCGTAAATATTTCCATTACTACCATTTCTTGTAAAGTTTCTATTTCTAGTAGTAGAAAATGTTGGTACATTCTCGTTATTAAATGTATCTCTTATCTTATTAATTCTGATACCACTAGCAAACATATCAAATATTCTTTTAACTATTGGTGCTTCAACTTTGTCAATAACTAAATGATTTTTATCATTCGGATCTACTTTATATCCAAATGGTGGACAGCCACCAACCCATTTTCCTTCACTTTGCATAGTATGAAGTGCAGTTCTAATCTTTTTAGATAAATCTTTAGCATACATATCATTTAATATTGCTTTAAAAGGTGCGATATCATTATTAGAATTATCTAAAAATGTGTCTATATTGTCTGTTAGAGCAACATATCTAATATTATGAGCAGGAAACCATTTTTCTACATATTCACCAGTACCAATATAATCTCTTGATAATCTTGATAAGTCTTTAGTAATAACCATATTTACTTTACCATTTTCAATATCTTTTAACATTCGCATGAATCCAGGTCTATTAAAATTAGTACCTGTATAACCATCATCAATATAAATATCTACTAGAGTGTATCCTTGTTCTTTGACATATTTAGTTAATAATATTTTTTGATTTTGAATACTTTCACTTTCACCTAAATTGTCATCTTCTTTAGATAGTCTTATATAAATTGCAACCAAATATTCCTTTACTATATTTCTTAATGTGTTATACATTTTACCTCCTTTGAAAAGAAATATAATATTGGTCTATATTTATAATAACGCGCTTTAACCAAAATTACAGCCCATTTCTTTTTTATTTTTTAAATAATTTATGATGGCTTCTATTAATAAATTTTCTAATTCTTCATTGTCGTTGTCATAAAATAAATTAAATTTCAATTCTTGTTTTATAAAAATACCCCCTTTATCTTTTTTTTACTATCTAGTTAAATCTATGTGAAAGCATGACTATTTATTTATAAAAAATTAGCTAATATTGTAGCTATAAAAGTTATAAAATAATAAAATTTATGTCGCAGTTTCAGTCATAATTAAGACACAAAATGGCCGAAGTTTAGCCATAAAAAACACTATACTTTAAAATCTAAAGTAAGCAGGATAAATCTGTTTACATAGAACTAGCCACTGGCTAGTTTTACCTTATTTCATAAGGGTCTAGTAAAAACACAAGTGTTTACACATACAAATATTGTTATACAATCGTTTACTTTAGAACCCTTATATTATAAGGGGTGTTATACAAACGTTATACAAATTTTTTTGTGTTTTTTCGTGATTTTCGACACAATTTTAACACTTTTTTGATGATTTTATGGTCGTACTTATGACCTAAGTTAAGACACAAAATTATAAATTTTAGGGGCTTTTGAATATGAAAAAAAGTACTAATCACGATGCAAGATTAGCACTTATAGATACAATTATTTCATATTCTACTATATTGTATCACAAGAATATCAATAGTCAATATGTAACAAATGTCGTAATAACTATGCCAAAAATGTTGTATAAAAATTCATCTAGGCCTTATTTTTAGCGTGTTTGTTTGATGAGATACTTTGATAGATATTTGTCTATTGACTAATATATTTAATTTTTAGTTATTAAAAGTCAACAAAAAAATGTCGTTTTAATGGTATAATATTTATGAGGTGTTGTAATGGAACAATTGATGCTAATTTCAATAAAAACAAAATATGCAAATCAAATATTTAATGGAACAAAATTATATGAGTATAGAAGAAAAAGTATTGGAGAAAAAAATTGTAATAAAAAAATATTTGTTTATTCTTCTGAAGAAGAAAAAGCCATTGTAGGATATATAATTGTAGAAAAAATTCTTGAAGGAGATATCGATTATATATTAGAAGCGACTAATAATAAAAATAATAGTGATATAATAGATTATTTTAATGGTTGTGATAAATGTTATGCTCTTAAAATAGCAAGTGCAATTAAATTTAAAACTCCAATTTATTTAAGTGAAATAAAAAATATAGAAAAAAATTTTGTAGTGCCACAATTTTATCGTTACATAAAAGAAAATGAATATATCTATGAAGAACTTAAGGGAGGAAGAAGCTTATGAAAACATATAATATGAAACTATTACCACAATATTTTAATTATATAAAAAATGGTACAAAAAGATTAGAATTAAGGTTAAACGATGAAAAAAGAAAAGATTTAGAAATAAATGATTTAATTATTTTTGAAAAATTAAGTGATGACATCGAATATCTAAATACAAAAGTAAAAAAAATATATAAATATAATAATTTTAAAGATTTAGTAAATGATTTTGATATTGAACTTATAGCAGATAAAAGTATAACAAAAGATGAACTTCTACATACATTAAACGAAATATATACAACAGAACAACAAGATAAATATGGCGTACTAGCAATAGAAATAGAATTGATTTAAAGTAGGTATTTACAATGAAAATAGATAATATTAAAAATTATATTTCAGAAACAAATCAAGAAAGTTTTATGAAACTTGCTGATGAAATATATGAACTTACTATCCACTTAAATGGTACATATCCAGGTTATAAAGAATGGTTTTATGACAAGCAAATCAAAGGATGCTTAACACCAAATAGAAATATTATCTTTGTAAAAAATGAAGATGGTAAAATTATTGCACTAAGTTGTTTGAAAAAAGATGATGAAGAAAAGAAAATATGTACGTTATTTGTTTCAGATGAATATAGAAAGCAAGGACTTGGAAGTTTATTGTTTGAAGAGTCAATGAAATTTCTAGAAACAACAAAACCATTAGTAACCTTCACAGAAGACAAATTACCTATGTTTGAAAAAATGGTTACAAAATATAATTGGGAATTAACAGAAATAGTTGATGGAATATATAATGATGGTATAAGAGAATTTTGTTTTAACGGACAACTAACTAATCGAAATTATAGAGAAGAACTTATTGAAATATTAAGAAAAATAAGGGATAAGGCAAAAACTGAACTTCAAGATAATGATATAATTGAAAAAATTACTATTAGAAGATAATAATTAATAGAAAAACTACCAAAATAATAATATAAATTATGATTGGTAGTTTTTTATTTTAAACCAATATTATATTTCTATCGTGATACATAACAACTACAATCTTCAGGTATATTATGTACTATAATACCAATCATAGTTATTAGGCCTAACTTGTATAAGGATTTTTCGTCAAAAGTATTAGGAAATAATTTATCTATAATAATAGATATACATACTCCTATAGATAATGATATTAGGGATATTAAGATGCTAGGTATAATTTTATAAGTATTTTTTAAAAATAATATACTTTCTGGTATTAAATCAAATATTGATAAGAAAAACATTACTCCAGCAGCAAATGCTATTCCACTAATTAAAAAATTAAGACTCTTTTTTTTGGATAAGAAGATTATTAAACTTCCTAACATTGTGGAAAAGCCAGCGATACTGGAAAGTATAAATGCTATATATGTATTCATTTTATCACCTTAAATGTTTTATTAGTTATTATAAAGGCAATAATACCTAAAATAATGCTTATTACAAAGTTCATATTTAGATTAATTTGAAAATTTAATAATGAAGGAATAGTTGAAATTGTAAATCCTATTATGGAAAAGTAGGTATAACCATAGTATTTTTTAAGAAGTTTATTTATTATTTTAGAAATTAGAAAAGTTGTTAATATTAGTCCTATTGCAGTTGGAATTAATACAAACATATTTAAACTAGATAAACTGTATATATATATTCCATATAAATTAAATAGTGAAAGTAATATAGTTGAAGAAATACCAGGAATTATTGTTGATATGGATAATATAACTCCAATAAGAAAATATTTACTAAGTGATATGAGATTATAATCTATTTGATAAGTTATATCTTTTGTATCGAATAATAGTAAGGCAATTCCTAATGATATTGCTATTATAAAGGGGATTAGATATGAATCTTTAAAGCCTTGTTTTGTTGCTTCTTTAAATAGGTGAGGTAAGGTACCTATTAAAAATCCTGTAAATACAATAAAAGTACTAGTTGGATATTTATTAATTAAAAATAGGATTATTTTGCTAAAGATAAAAGTGCCTATTATTATGCCTAATCCAATAGGTATTAAAAACAACAAATTTTCTTTTGGTTTTTTAAATATATTACTTATAGCTTCTATGCATTTTTCGTATAGATTTAAAATTATTAAAAGAGCGCTTCCGCTTAATCCTGGTATAATATTAAAAATACCTACAAATATACCTTTTATAAAATTTATCATAGTTAATTTTATGTAAAAAATAATAAAAAAATAACATGAAAAAAAGGCATTGCTGCCTTTTAATCTTTCATTTTACTGAAATATTTTTTATTATCTTGTAGTCGTTTTATATTTGGACTTTGTTTTATAGCTTTATCAATATAATATAATGCTAATTGTTTTTCATTTTTATAATAGTAACACATGGATAGTAAATCATATATAGTATGATCATAACTTATTTTTTCATTTATATAAGTTTTTTCGTTTGTTTTTATATCAAGTGCTTGATTGCATAAATATATTACTTTATTATAATTTTCTAAAGTATATTCTAATAATGCTTTTTCTACATATGGATCTCTTAAATACGGAGCTTCTTTTATTGCTTTATCTAACCATTTTAATGCTTCTTTATAGTTTTGTTTTCTTATATAGCATCTAGCAATAAATCTCATAGAAGCACATCTTTCATCTTTCCAAGTAGCAGTTTCTAGTTTTAAATGTTTTTTTAGGAATTTGATTGCTTTATCATTTTGATTATAATACATATATTCTCTTCCTAAATAGTGCATGTTTCTATCGTTGTTTGGATTTTCTTTAACTGCTAGTTTTAATAATGGTAGATAACTACTTCTTGATTTAGTTTTATCTGGATAATGATTTAATGTAATATTATCTAGAGTTATTATTTTTTCTTCAGTAGTTTTGGTATATGTCAAGACTTCATGTACTGGATAAATCCAGGTATAGTCATTTCTCGTATGTATTTTATTAAGATAGTATGATATAACAGGATTATTATTTTCATCAAAATGCCAGTTATAATTATATTTAGCTCTTTGATTGTCTTTCCAGTTTTCTTCTAATACCTTTCTCCATCCTGGATTAAAGACTTCATCTAAGTCTGTACAGACACAAATATCAGTATCTTTTGGGACCATTTCAAGTGATTTATTACGTGCTACATCAAATCTCCATGGTTTTATAATTTCAGTTTTTACATTTATTTTATGTTTTTTTAATTTGTCTACAGTTTTATCAGTAGATCCTGTATCAAGTACATATATTTCATCTGCTTCTTTCATTGATTCATACCATCTATCTACAAATTTTTCTTCGTTTTTACTGATGGCATATACGACTATTTTCATATTATGGTCCAGTAGGTCCAGTAGGTCCGGTAGGTCCAGTAGGTCCAGTAGCACCAGTATCTCCAGTAGGTCCGGTAGGTCCAGTAGGTCCAGTAGGTCCAGTAGC
>CALVPC010000041.1 GCA_944350405.1 uncultured Bacilli bacterium | reverse complement strand
TTACATGAATTTTCAAATACTTGGAGCATTGTTTGGTGACCATGACCTCCGGCTTTCCAACATCTAAGTTTTGCTCCCGAAACTTCAACTGAACCACTGTCATAAAATGTATCTTTTTCTAGATTTACTACTCCTTCTTCTACTGCTGCAGCAGTGGTAATAATTTTAAAAGTAGATCCTGGTTCATATGTCATCCAAATTGGCAAATTTCTATTTAATGTCTCTCTGTCATAATCTTGATAATTATTTGGATCAAAATTTGGCCTTGAACTCATGGCAAGTATTTCTCCAGTATTTGGGTCCATAGCAAGTGCTAAAGCATGATCAGGATTAAACATCGATACAATATTATCTAATTCTCTTTCTACGGATGTTTGAATATCATAGTCAATAGTGAGCATTACATCAAGCCCTGATTCTGGTTCTGTATAAACTTCGGCCATATCTAATTTTGTGCCTTTAGCATCACTATAATATTTAATTGCTCCATCTTCTCCAGTTAAATAATCATCATATAATAGTTCAATACCTGATAATCCTTGATTATCTATACCTGTATAACCTAGTACATGTGATAGCATAGTTTTATTAGGATAATATCTTTTTGATTCTTTTACTAAATATACTCCATCAAAATTATAACTATTTATTTCATCAGCTATTTCATACGATAAATTTCTACCTTCTGGATGAACCCTTTCTATTGAAGTATTTTTTGTAACATGCTGATACATATCATCATAATCTACATCTAATATTTCACTTATAACTTTAGCGACACGTTCTTTTTCTGTTATTTGATTTGGTATAAAAATAAGACTAGTTATGGTTATATTATCTGCTAATACAACGCCATTTCTATCTAATATTTTACCTCTTGCTGCACTAATTGGAAGTTCTCTACTCCATAGATCATCAGATAATGTACTTAATTTTTCATAAGAAAAAACTTGTACATATAATATTTTGAAAAAAATAATTAAAAAAACTAATATGATTATTAAAAATACAAATTTAATTCTTTCATCATGTTTTTTCATGAACATAAGTATCACCTAAACAAATATATGCTTCTTAGTACATTAATATTTTAGGGTATTTTGTATTTTTTAATAATAAAGTCTGCTTTACTTTTTTTAGTTTTTATAGTATTATACATCATATTGCTAGGTGATATTTATGGAAATTAATAATAAAAATAATTTGAAAACTTTAATAAATGAAAAAGATTTAGATAAAAAAATTTCTGAACTTGCTCATATGTTTTATAAAAATAAAGATGATAATGAGATAATATTTCAACTTATTGTAGCTATTTCTAAATATGATAAATATAGATCAAGAGCAAAAGAATTACTTGTTTTATTAAAAGAAAAATATAATGATAAATTTATTAATTTTGAACTTGGTAAACTAGAAGTTCAAGATAATAATTATGAAAGTGCTAGAGGATACTTTGAAAGTGTTTTGGATAAAGAACCATATGATAAATATGCTCTTTTAGAATTGGGTAAATTAGAATTTAATCTTAAACATTTTGATAATGCGGAACATTATTTTCAAAAAATACTTAGTCATGTTAATAAACATGATAAATATGCTCTTTTTTGGATGGGTAAAATTAAAATGACATTAAATGAGTTTGATAAAGCTTTAATATATTTTAATAAAACATTATATTACATGGAAAAATATAATGATAATCACAAATATAATGAACTGAATATAGACTATATAAATTTATGTTTTGGTATAATTCAAAGATATAGTAGTAATTATGATGAAGCTAAAAAATATTTTTTAGCTATTTTGGAAAATAATAATAAAGATAAGTATGCTCTTTTAGAACTAGCAAAATTAGAAAAAGATAATAATAATTTTGAAAATGCAAAACACTACCTTTTTAAAATTTTAGAGTATTATCCTAATGATAAATATGCTTTGTATGAACTTAGTATAGTATCTTTTGAAATAGGAAATTTTGATGAAGCTATGAATTATTTGAAAAAATATTTTAAAATTATTGGAAAAGATGAGGATGGTAACATAATCTTTAATTCTTTATTTAAAATTGCTAAAGTTGAAGAATCTAAAGGTAATATTGATGGTGCAGAGAAACTATTTTTTGAAGCTTCTAAATATCGTAAGAATTCTTCTTTATATTTAGCTTTATCAAAATTACAACTTAAAAAATGTGATTTAGATAAGGCTGAATATTATTTAAAATGTTATAATGATAATGATTATAATGTCTCTATACTTGCTGAACTTGGTTATTTTGAAATAAAGAAATGTAATTATGAAAAGGCATTAGAATATTTGAATCAAATAAAAAAAGAAGATCACAATGCTAATTCATTAATATATTTAATTACTGTATATTCTAAACTTAAAAATTTTGAAATGGCTTTATATTATTTTATAAAGTTAGTAAATTCTGATGATATAAAATATGTGAACTCTAAACTTTTAAGAAGAATGGAAGTATATATCAAATATAATTTAAATTTACCTATTGTAGATGATAATGACGATGATTTATTATTCACTAAACAATTAATAAATTATGATAAAAAGTTTGCTTTGAATCATGCTAAAAAAGATTTTTTTGAAGAAGATGTTGAACACATATTTTTAGTTCTACAAGAAAAAATTAACAATAGTAATCCATGTAATTCATATGGTTCTTCTGATTATTATGTATTTAAATTAGATGAACCTATTATTAACGTATATGGAGAAGCTATTGATTATATTGGTGCTACTACGATAATGGATAGTGATAAAATTCTTTATTTTTACTCTTCTTCTGAAAGTGAATTGTATTTTAAAACAGTTAAAAATAAACTCAAGAAAAGATAAATTATTTATAGGCTCTTCGCCTATTTTTGTTTTATATTTTATTCAATGTCATAGAATTAATTAAGGTGATTCTTGTGCTGAATAATAAAAGACTTATGCTTTTTTTATCTATGACATGTTTAATTTTTATAGGCTTAGTTATGATATATTCATCTTCTTATATTTGGGCTGAATATAAATTTGATAATGGTTTAAAGTATGTTATTCAACAAAGTATTTTTGCTATTTTTGGTTATTTTTTAATATATATTATTTTAAAAATAGATAGTAATATTTTTTATAATAAAGCTAAAGTCTTTTTGATTATAAGCTTTATACTTTTAATTTTAGTACTTATACCTGGAATTGGAGTTGTAAGAAATGGATCTAGAAGCTGGTTTGGTATTGGTTCTTTTGGTATTCAGCCAAGTGAAGCTATGAAACTTGCTATTATAATTTTTTCTGCTAAATATTTAAGTAAGCTTAAAAAGACTGAAAAAATAAAATCTGTTATTCCTATAATTATTCTTTTAGGTTTATCATTTTTGTTAATTATGTTACAACCTGATTTTGGTACAGGATTTATTTTAGTAATGAGTGTTGTTCTTCTTTTATTTATATCTGGTGTAGATATGAAATACTTTTATATTTTGGGCATAATTGGTATAGTTGGGGCAGTTATTTTAATTTTAATCGCGCCTTATAGACTAGATAGGATTACATCTTTTATTAATCCTTGGGAGGATCCTTTAGGAACTGGTTTTCAAATTATTCAAAGTTTATATGCTATAGGACCAGGTGGTATCTTTGGATTTGGTTTTTTAAATTCTAGGCAAAAGCATTTTTATTTACCAGAGCCACAAACAGATTTTATATTTTCTATAATTTGTGAAGAATTTGGGGTATTTGGAGCATTAGTTGTTATTAGTCTTTTTGTTATACTGATTGCAATGATTATTAAGCTTGCGTTAGCTCAAGATGATCTTTTTAAAAAATATGTTATTTTTGGTTTGGGATTTCAAATAATTTTTCAAACGTTATTAAATTTAAGTGTTGTTGTTGGACTTATTCCTGTGACTGGAGTTACTTTGCCATTTATTAGTTATGGTGGTTCTTCTCTTTTAGTTACTATGACTTCGATAGGAATTATTCTTAATTTAACAAAAAATAAAGCATGATTTTGCTTTATTTTAATCTATTTATTCCATTAATAATAGTTGGCACTATTTGTTTTTTTCTGGATACTTGTCCATCTATGTAATCTCCTTGTTTTAACTCTTTGATGGCGTATCCTGCTTCTAAAATTTCTTTAGCATCTTTAGTAAATATGAAATATGATCCATTTTTTAGTATATCTGTAATTACTACTACTATAAATTTATATTTCAAATCATCTTTCATTTGTTCAATTAAATTTACATAACTATCAATATCTTTTAGGACTGAATCAATATCTAGAGTAAATATTTGACTTACTGCATATTTATCATTTTCATTATAGGTAAAAGTTTTAATATCTGTATTTATTATATCTTCCCTATTTTTTCCTTTTAAAGATGTCCCTGCTTTAAACATTTTTAGTCCATATTCTTCATAATTTTCTCCAGTTATTTCAGCAAGGTTTTTTACTGCTTCTTCATCATATGAAGTTGTGGTAGGACTTTTTAATATAAGTGTATCTGATAAAATTCCTGATAACATTAGTCCAGCGATATGTTTTGGTATTTCCATATTTTTTTCTTTATATAATTGATAAATTATTGTATTAGTGCTTCCTACGGCCATATTTCTAAAATTAATAGGATTATTTGTTGTTAAGTCTCCTATTTTGTGGTGATCTATTATTTCTACTATTTCAGCTTGATTAAGTCCTAGAATGCTTTGACCACTTTCATTGTGATCTACTAATATTACTTTTTTTCTATTTACGTTATCTAAATCTGTAAGACGTAAAAGCCCAAGACAATTATTATTTTCATCTATAACTGGATAATTATTATGTTTAAGTTTTCTAGATACGTCAACAAAATCATTATAGTAATCATCTTCGTTAAAACATATTACTCTTTTATCATCACAAAAATTATCTGCGTAATTAGATAATGAGATTTTTTTTACAGTATAAAATGTGTCATAACTAGTTTTAATAATATTTACTTTGTGTTCTTTAGCTTTTTTTAGGCAATCATTATCGATATCTTGATTCCCCACAATAATTATATTTTTAATTCCTTCATCTATTGCGTAATTAATTATCATTGGACGATTAGATGTTATGAGAATATCTTTTTCAGATAATTTTATTTCATTTACAAAAATTATTGATCTATACCCTCCGACAATTACTTCTCCTATAATTTCTTCATTAAATTTTAAAACTTCTGTACCATTTAAAACTTCTAGAATATTATTATATGAAGTATTAATATGTCTTAAATTAGCTCCAATTAGTTTATTTAAAATCATTTTTAATGTAATTAATCCAACAAATTTATTATTTTCATCTACTATTGGTAATCCAGTAATAGATTTTTCTAATAAAAAGTCATATACTTTTTTGATTGATGAAGTATTTTTCATAAAATAATTTTTATGATAGTATATGTCTTTTATTTGTAATTTTACATTGTCTAAATAATTAGGCTCTGGTACATTAAAATAGTTTAAAACAAATTGCGTTTCTTTATTTATCTCATCTAAAACTCTAGCTTCAGTATTTTCTCCTAGTTTGTTTTTATAATATGATAATGTTATAGCAGCACATACTGAATCAGTATCAGGATTATGGTGACCAAATATATATGTTTTATCCATTTTAAACACTCCTTTAATTTATATTTATAATTTTATCATAATAACTAATTATTTCAAGTCTTTAAAATAAATAACTGAAATTTTACATATTTTAGATTAAAAATTATATAATTTAATAGATTGACAATAATTATAATATATATTACAATTATTAGGACATGGGTCTATAGCCAAGTGGTAAGGCATGGGTCTGCAAAACCTTGATTCGCCGGTTCAAATCCGGCTAGGCCCTCCATATAAAAAATAACTCACGAAATGGTATCGTGAGTTTTTTTATAAATTTTTATCTATTTTGTTAGTTTATATTGTAAAAATTTTCCGAATGTTTTCAAGCCATATTCTTTATTGTAATAATTTGGAAATTCATTTAGATGGGCTAAAACTATTTTGGCTGTTGTAATTAGGTCATCATCGGTTACATTTATTTTGAGATTGATTTTTCCATGTTCTTTTTCTATATTTAATCCTTCTAAGAATTCTTCTAATGTATATTTATTAAAGGAAATCCCTAAGGTTGATGTAGCATACTTAGCATCATTAATATTAAACATATTATCACCAGTATAGTATATGTTTTGTTTTAATTTAAGAGACTGTTACCTTGCTAGTTTCTGTATGTTAAGTAAAAGGTTTATAATATTTATGATGCTATTTTATATCCTCATAAGGGATCATATGATTAAACATTTTGATTACTCTATCTTGACTTTTATATTTTCTAAGTATTGTTTTTTTAGTATTTAATGTTTGTTTGTCTAGTTTATAGTCATCTAAATTATTTTTGTTAAGTATTTGTTTTTTTGTATAATATTTGCCGAAATAGTGTATATTATCTGCATTAGTACTTGCAACCATATTATGTATTTTTTTATGATGGATGTGTCCATATTCACCATCTTCGTTATGGGTTACTATATTAGTCCATTTTTTCATATTTATAATTTTTTTGATGTCTTTTTCAATTTTTTTATGTTCCGTTACCCATTTACTTTTATGGCCTAAAAATTTATCAGTATATCCAAGTGATATTAAATCGTCTCCTGTTAATTTAAGTACTTCTTCTATTTCATGCTCTCTTGTTTTATCTTTACCACAAGTAATGCACACTACTAAATATTTTTTTTCTATTAATTCTTTTGATCCCCACAATATTTCATCATCTGGATGTGCCACTATCATTAAGTTAATATCATCTTGATATTCTTCTAACTTTTTTTGTTTTAAGCCTTTATTTATTCCTAATAAATCCCATATTAAGAATGATATTAATATGAAAATAATAATTATTACTGCGATAGATAGTATATTTTTTACTTCTTTTTTCATAGTTATATTTTACTCTTAATAATTTTCTGAATCATTATAATAATTATTATAATCGTTTATATAGCTTAAATAGTTTTTCATTAATTTATCATAATTTTCTTTTGATATAGTCGCAGTTATCATATTTGTTGGCATAAAATCTATATAGTCTCTAGTTTTTTTATTTTTTATATCGGTATATAGAAGTTTTAATATCTCATAGTCGTCATAATAAGAATTTATGTACCAAACATTATATGTATTTGACTTATATATTTCGTGTGACATATCATCATATATAGTACTTTTACTTGTTAGTATTATGTTGTCAACGTTATTATCAATTTTATAGATTATATTTTGATTTTCTATAACTGTTTTATCTGTCATTTTAATTTCTGTAGTATTAGTTTGAGTAAATTCTTTAGGAATATCGTTTGTCTTTTCAAAAGTTAAATACGTGCAAATTGAAAGTCCTACTCCTATGGCAAATATGGCTAATCCAGATATTAATATTATGAATATTTTTTTATAATTTTGTTTTTCAGAAATTATAAATTTATAAATAAATTCTATTACTATATAGTTTAAAAGAATAAGTCCAATTAAGGCGATAGCTATAAATAAGAATATTATTCCAAATTTAATATGATATATTGACATTGCAATAGTTGATATTATTAGAATAAATGTTATTAGACATGGCACGCCAAATATTACAAACATTATTTTTAATATAAATATTACTATTTTAGCTAAAAAATCAAAAAAACTAAATTTAGAATGCTTAGGATCTCTTATAATTATTCTTTCTTTCTTTTGATTAATTATTTTTTTGTCTTCGACTGGGGCTTCAAATGCTTTTTCTTTGGCATTTTGGTCTTCTACTGTTACATAATAATCTAAATATCTTATTTTAAATAGATGAATAAAGATAATAAGTGATGCTACTATTAATACTGCTATAAATATTTTTTCTATAGTATAGTTTATATAGTACCCTACAGCTGGTATAGATAAAAATATATCAAATAATAATTCACTTAATATCTCATAAATTATTATTGAAACGATTAATAGTATTATGCCTATAAAAATCATTTCTAATATACATTTTATTTTGTCTTTAAAACTCATTGCTAAAAACATATTATACATTCTAGTAATAAATTTTAAGAAGTCATTTAGATAATTAGTAAAATTAAACTTATTACTATTACTATTATTAGTATTATTACCTATTGCTCCATCATCAAGTAAATCTTCTAGAGTACAATTTAATATCTTACACATGGCTATCATTTTTTCCATATCAGGATAGCTACTTCCTTGTTCCCATTTGGATACTGCTTGTCTTGAAACTCCCAGTTTATCAGCAAGTAGTTCTTGGGATAAATTATTTTGTTTTCTTAGTTTTGGTAACTTGTCGCAAAACTTCATATTTCCACCTCCACTAAAATTATATTATTTTTCTAATTGGTAGCGCTACATAAAAAAAGTTTCTTTTTGCAAACTTTTAGTTGCATTTTTAATTTTTTAACCATTTTTTATATTCTTTTATGATAATATCTGCTACTTCTTGAGGATTTTTAGTAGTGGTGTCTATTACTAAGTCATAATTATTATGATTGCTTTTATCAATTCCATATAATTGTTTGTATCGTTTATTTTCTAATTCAAATCTATTTTTAATGTCTTTTTTATGTTCTTCTTCTGTTGTAAAGTTTTCTGTGTCTTTTCTTTTACTATCATTAAAAGCTCTTTTTGCTGCTTCATCTATATGCACTGTTAGATAAACTTTGTATGATTCTGGAACTACATACCATCCAAGTCTTGCATCTATTATAAATTCATCATGATCTTTTGCATATTTACTGGCTCTATTTTCTATTTCTAAATCTATTTCTGGATGAGTTTCTACGTATTTACCAAATGTAGTTACATCCATTTTATTTTGTTTGGCTAAATTTCTAAAATATTCTCCACTACTAAATATTTCATAATTTAATTCTTTTTTTAAAATTTTTGATACTTCTCCTTTTCCTGATGCTAATTCTCCACTTATGGAAATAATTTTTCTTTTTTTCATAGGTTTCCTCCATATTTAAAATTAACTATATCATAACTCATTTAATATAGCAATTAAGTAGCTGGCTTTTTATTATATTTTTATCGTTTTTGTTAATAATAATTTATTATAAAAGATATATATTATATTGTGTAAACTTA
>CALVPC010000040.1 GCA_944350405.1 uncultured Bacilli bacterium | reverse complement strand
TAGAAGAATACAAAAAACTTATTTTAGATAAGAAGAACGAAATTACAGATATTTATAATTATATTTTAGAATGTGAGGATAGTAAAATTTGTGAAAAATATATAGAAGCTTTATCTAATTTTGTTAATTCTAATAATTATGATGAGATTAAAAATAATCTTAATATTGTTCTTCCTAGAATTGTTAAGAACTCTAAAGAAGAAAAGATGCGAATAAATGAGCTTTTAGAAGAGCTTAGGGAACTTACTATATATGAGGATTTAGAAGAAATAAAATCTGTTTATCTTAGTACAAAAGATTATGCTATTGCTATAATAGACATAATTACAAAATTAGACTCTATGTTAGAAAAATATAAGAAATATAATAATTCATATGAATTTGTTGATATTGCTAAAATGGCTATTAAAATTGTTTCGGATAATGAAGAAATAAGAAATGAAATAAAATATTTTTACAATGAAATAATGATAGATGAATATCAAGATACTAATGATTTGCAAGAGTCATTTATAAATTTAATAGAAAACAATAATGTTTATATGGTCGGAGATATAAAGCAATCTATTTATAGATTTAGAAATGCTAATCCATTTATATTTAAAAGTAAATATGATCTTTATAGTGACAATTTATCAGGGATAAAGATAGATTTGCTTAAGAATTTTAGATCACGTAAAGAAGTACTTAATGATATAAACAAAATATTTACTAAAATAATGGATGATTTTTTAGGAGGGGCAGATTACTATAAATCTCATCAAATGGTATTCGGGAATAGACTTTATGATGAAAATGTAATGGAAAATAATAATAATTTTATGGAAATTTATAATTATAATTATAAAGATTTTAAAGAGTTTTCTAATGCAGAAAAAGAAGCTTTCATTATTGCAAATGATATACAAAATAAAATAGACAATAATTATATGATTTTAGATAAGCATACAGGTATTTTTAGAAAAAGTAAGTATAGTGATTTTTGTATTATTATGGATAGAGGTAGTGATTTTGAATTATATAAGAAGATATTTGAATATAAGAATATTCCTCTTAGTGTATATCAAGACGAAAAACTTACTACGGAATATGATATGTATATTATTAAAAACTTAGTTAAATTAATAATAAAAGTAAAGGAAAATAAGTTTGATCAAGAATTTAGATATTATTATACTTCTATTGCTAGAAGCTATTTGTTTGAAATTAGTGATGAAGATATATTAAAGACATTTAAAAATAATAGTTTTATAGATAGTAATATTTATAAACTTAGTAGTGAAATAGCTAGGTCTTTAGATAATATGTCTTGTCATAGTTTTTTAAATGAAGTACTTGATAAATTTAATTTTTATGAAAAATGTATTTCATATAGAAATATAGAAGGCTCTATGGTGAGGGTTTTATATTTACAAAAAATAGCTAGTAATTTAGAGAATTTAGGATATACTCCTTATAGTTTTGCAGATTATTTATCTAAGATGATTGATAGCGGTCAAGATATAAAATATAAGATTAATACCTCGGATAGTGATGCTGTTAAGATAATGAATATTCATAAGTCTAAAGGGCTGGAATTTCCTATTTGTTATTATTCTGGTCTTTATAAGAAATTTAATATAAGAGATGTTAGTGAAAGATTTATGTTTGATAGTAAATATGGAATTGTTACACCTTATTATAAAGAAGGAATAGGTACTTTATTTACGAAGTTTTTAATTAAAGAGAATTATATTAAAGAAGAGATTTCTGAAAAAATTAGACTTTTGTATGTTGCTATGACAAGAGCACGTGAAAAAATGATTTTAGTGGCACCTTTGGATGATAATATTTATAATAATGAAAAGATAGTAAGTAATAGTTTAAGATTAAAATATAGGTCATTTTTAGATATTATTAATACAATTAAGGATAATTTTGATAGTAGTATTTTTAATATTAATTTTGAAGATATAAAATTAAATAAAGATTATAAATTGTATAAGACTCGTGATTTAAGTTTTTTAAATAGTGATAATAGAAAGATTATTAAAAAGAATATTCATGTTGATGATTCTTTAATTACTGAAGAGAAATTTTCTAAAATTAATTATGATTTGAAAACTTTAGAAGAACTTAATAATATGAAATTAGGTACATATATTCATTATTTATTTGAGGTTACTGATTTTTATAATCCAGGGGATAATGTGTACGTAAATAAATTATTAAAGCATGATTTATTTAAAAATATTAAAGATGCAAATATTTATAAAGAATATGAGTTTATTTATGAAGAAGATGATAGTATTTATCATGGTGTTATTGATTTGATGATTGTTTATAATGATTATATTGATATTGTAGATTATAAGTTATCTAATATTGCTGATGATAGCTATAAAATGCAATTAGAGGGGTATAGGAAATATATTAGTAATAAATTTAACAAGAATGTTAATATTTATTTGTATTCAATATCAAAAGATACTATACAAGTAGTGTAGTATTTTTTATTACTTGGGAATATTTATGTTTATATAATTAAAATGTAATAAGTATAATAGTTAAAAGATTAATAATATGAAAAGTTAGTTAGTTGTTATTAAAAAATTATGACAAAATATGATATGTCAATTTTGACAAATAAAAAGTATGTTGATGTCGAAACTTTTTAAACTTTTTATTTTTGTGTATTTACATATCATTTTTTTAAATAAAAAAACATTTATTGTTAAAAATATTAATGTGAGATATAATTGTTATAATGGAGTGGTATTATGAGTTGTTTATCAAAAAAAGAACTTAATTTAATTAACAAGTATTGGATGGCTACTAATTATTTATCAGCTTGTCAGCTTTATTTGTGGGATAATGTTCTTCTTAGGAGAAAGCTTTCTTTAAAAGATATAAAATCTAAGATAATTGGTCATTGGGGGACTGCACCAGGACAAAATTTTATTTATGTTCATTTAAATAGAATAATAAAAAAATATGATCTTAATATGATGTATATTTCTGGACCTGGTCATGGTGGACAAGCTATGATTGCTAATTCATATTTAGAAGAAGTTTATTCTAATGTTTATCCTGATATTACTCAAGATTTAAATGGATTAAAAAAACTTTGTAGACAATTTAGTTTTCCTGGAGGAGTTTCTTCTCATGTTGCACCGGAAGTTCCGGGTTCAATAAATGAAGGTGGTGAACTAGGATATAGTTTATCTCATGCTTATGGTGCAGCTTTTGATAATCCTGATTTGATTGTTGCTTGTGTTATTGGAGATGGAGAGGCTGAAACTGGACCTCTTGCAGCTTCTTGGGATATTAATAAACTTATTAATCCTAAAACTGATGGAATTGTTATTCCTATTCTTCATCTAAATGGTTATAAGATTTCTAATCCTACTATTATGGGTAAGATGAATGATAAGGATTTAATTAACTTATTTAAAAGTCATGGTTATAAAGCTCATATTGTTTCTGGAAGTGATCCAAAATATATGCATGAGGAAATGGCTAAGACTATGGAAAAGGTTGTTTTAGATATTAAAAAATTAAAGTCTGGGAAAAATATTCTATTTCCTATGATTATTTTACGCAGTCCTAAAGGGTGGAGTGGTCCTAAAAAAATAAATGGCAAGAATATTGAAGGATCTTTTAGATCTCATCAAGTACCTATCATCATTAATAATGAGGAAGATGTAAGACTTTTAGAGAAATGGCTTTTATCTTATAAACCTGATAAATTGTTTGATGAGAAAGGTACTTTAAGAGATGAAATTCGTGCTATTTTGCCATCTTATGAAAAACGTATGAGTGCTAATATGCATTCTAATGGTGGGTTACTTCTTAAAGACATAATAACTCCAGATTTTAAGGATTATAGTGTAGATGTTATTCCTGGGGTTACTCTTCGCTCTGATATGACAGAACTTGGTAAATATATTAGGGATTTGATTAGTTTGAATGCTACTAATAAGAATTTTAGAATTTTTGGTCCTGATGAAGCTTTATCTAATAGACTTAATCATGTATTTGAAGTAACTTCGAGAAAATGGAATGGTATTATTAATACTAATGATGAATATTTATCTAGAGATGGAGTGGTTATTGATTCTATTTTATCTGAACACGTATGTGAGGGACTTTTAGAAGGTTATCTTCTTACTGGTAGATATGGATTTATGCATTCATATGAGGCTTTTATTAGAATTATTGATTCTATGACTAGTCAACATGCTAAATGGCTAAAGGTTGCTAAAGAGCTTTCATGGAGAGCACCAATTGCATCTTTAAATTATGTTCTTACTTCTCATATATGGCAACAAGATCATAATGGATTTACTCATCAAGATCCAGGATTTTTAAATCATGTTGCTATGAAAAAAGCTTCTATTTCAAGAATTTATTTACCTATTGATACTAATACTCTTTTATCTACTTTTGATCATTGCATTAAAACTAAAAATTATATTAATGTTATTGTTGCTTCTAAACATAATAGACCTCAATGGCTTAATATGGATGAAGCTGCTTTGCATTGTAAAAAGGGATTAGGTGAATTAAAATTTATTAGTGATAATGTTGATAAACCAGATTTAGTTTTAGTATCATGTGGAGATACCCCAACTATTGAGATAGTTGCTGCTAAAAAGATTTTAAGTGAGTTTTTAAAAAATATAAAAATTAGAGTAATTAATGTAATAGATTTAATGAGACTTCAATCTGATGTAGAACACCCTCATGGTATTAGTGATGAAGAATATGATAAATTATTTACTAAAAATAAACCAATTATATTTGCTTTTCATGGTTATCCTACATTAATACATTTATTAACATATAAGAGAAAAAATAAGAATTTACATGTTCATGGTTATAAAGAAGAGGGAACTATTACAACTCCTTTTGATATGAGAGTACAAAATGAAATTGATAGATATCATTTAGTTTTAAGTGCTATTAAGTATTTGTCTATTGCAGATGAAGAAAGAACTTTAATTACTAATTATTGTAATGATATGTTAAGTAAACACCATAGGTATATTAGAAGATATGGAAAAGATATGCCTTGTACTGATAAATTTATATAGTAGTGTAAAAAAGTAAATAAAAACTTCAGTATCTTTTGATATTGAAGTTTTATTTATTTATTTTTGTAGATATTAGATGCTCTTTTAATAATTTTCTTCTATCTCTAGAAATTAAATCAGTCTCTTGATTATCAAAAGTTATTTTATTATTTGTAAGATTATAACTTCTAATATTATTTAAATTTACTATACAACTTCTATGTGTTTTCATAAAACAACATTTTGATAGTTTATCTTCTAGACTTCTAATAGTATTATTTATTATATAGGTATCGTCGTTAGTATATATAGTACAATAATTTTGATTATTTACTTTTTCAATATATAGAATGTCTTTAAAGGGTATTTTATATATTTCACTATTTAACATAAAGCTTAAAGTTTTTTTGCGTGATATTATTTGACAGGCAGTGTTTATAGCGGATTTTAATTTTTCTTTTAAAGTATCATTTTTATCTATCCAATCAAGTATTAATAATTTATTATGTTTTATATATTTAGTCCCTACTATTATTATTTGACTATGCCAATCACCACTTTTTCTTATTTGTTCTGCTATTTGTAAATTTTGATTGGGATTGGATAAAATATATATTTTACTATTGCAATTATCTTGTTTGAAATCATTCAGGTTATAAATTTTAAATTCTTCTTCTCTGTAACCAAATATTCCAAGAATCATCATTTGATAACTTTGATTTAATTCTTCATTTTCTTCATCTATAACGAATTCAATCATGATTATATGCCTCCTATAAATGGTGGGTGTATTTTGAGTATATACTAAAAGATTTTCATAGTAAAATATATTAAGAAACTTGCGTTATATTTGCGTTTTTTGACATTGTTTGAAAAAAATGTAATAAAATGTTATAATGATATAGTCTTAGACTGGAGTGATTACTGTGCCAACTCATAAAATGCATATGGCTATAGCAAATAGAGTGAATAAATATTTAAAACTGGATAATGATATGTTAATGATAGGTAGTGTTTTACCAGATCTTACTGTTGATAAGAGGCATAGAGTTAGTCATTTTAAAAACGGAAAAGAGGGATTAGAGGGCGTTGCTAATCCGTATAAGTTTTTATCTAAATATAAGAAATTTTTAAATAATCCTGTGATGGTGGGATATTTAATTCATCTTCTTACAGATAGATATTTTAATAGTTATGTTTTTCAGAATTATTATGTTTATGATGAAAATACTCATTTGATTGGTATTAAATTTCAAGATGGGCAAGTCCTTATGCCTATAGAAAAAATTAGATATGAAAAACATAGAGATTTTTATGTATATGATAAGTATTTAGTAGATAATGGTTTAGTTGATAAATTTAAGTCTTTTCAGTGTATTGATAACATAATTGATATAGATGATGCTATCTTTGATAAAGAGTTAATAAAAAAATATATCATTAATGCTAATAAGGATATTGAAGAGGGTAAGAAAGGTGAATTTTTTAAAACTTTAGGAAATAATTATAAAGTTTTTAGTTTAGATGAACTTAATAAGCAGATGGATTTATGCGTTATGCAGATTATTAGATTTTTTAGTAAGCTTAAATATGATTAATAAGGAGTATTATGGAAATAAGAAAATTTGTTAGAAAAAGACTTTTTGAATTATGCGATTTAAAATATAAAAAATTTCATAGTAGTTTATGTCCAGGAGTTAATAATATTATTGGAGTAAGAGTTCCTATTGTTAAAAGTTATGCTAAAGAGTTGTTAAAATCATATTCTTTTTATGAATTATATGATGCTATTGATACTTACTATTATGAAGAGATATTACTAAAAGGTTTTATATTAGGTTTTTCTAAAGCAGATAGTTCTGTCAAGATAGAATATATTAAAAAATATGTTCCCTTAATTGATAACTGGGGTATTTGTGATTGCTTTTGTGGGTGCTTAAAATTTACTAAGCAAAATATGGATGATGTTAGGTCTTTAATTTATACATATGTAGATAGTGATAAAGAATTTGAAATTAGGTTTGCTATTGTTATGATTATTGATTATTATATAACAAGTGATTATTTAGAAGACAATTTTAGAATTTTTGATTCTATTAACAATAATTGTTATTATGTTGAAATGGCTATTGCCTGGGCTATATCTATTTGTCTTATTAAATTTTATGATGAGACAGTTAGTTATTTAAAAAATTGTAATTTAAGTAATTTTGTATATAATAAAGCAATTCAAAAGGCATGTGAGTCATTTAGAATTAGTTCTGATAGGAAGAATGAGCTTAGAAATATGAAGAGATAGATTATATTTTAAGTTTGTATTTTTCTTTTTTTTATGATATAATTTATATGTTGCTTACTATAAATAAATTTATGAAAGGAGATTTTATGAGTAAAATACAAATTTTTGCCCTTGGTGGGCTTAATGAAAATGGAAAAAACATGTATGTTGTCAATGTTGATGATAATATATTCGTTTTTGATGCCGGTTTAAAATATCCAACTGCTAATATGCTTGGTGTTGATTATATTATTCCTAAATTTGATTATTTAATTGAAAATAAAAAGAAGATAAGGGGTATTTTTTTATCTCATGCGCATGATGGTAATATGGGGGCTATGCCTGATTTACTAGAAGAATTAAAGGATGTACCTGTGTATGCTACAAAGTTTACTATGACAATGTTAAAAATGGAACTTGAAAAGAAAAATATAGAAGCAACGCATTTAAAAGAAATAAGACCTCATTCTAAACTTGATGTAGCAGGATTTTCTATATTTCCTTTAGCTGTTACTCATTCTATACCAGAGGCTGTGGCTTATGTTTTATATACGGATGATGGTGCGATTGTTTATGCAACAGATTTTGTTTTTGATTCAACTATGCTTGGAGCTTATAAGACTGATATTGGGAAACTTGCATATGTTGGCAAACAAGGAGTTTTATGTTTAATGGCAGAATCAAGTTATGCTTATAGAGAAGGGCATACTAGTCCTGAACATAGAATTTCTAAAGAAGTTTGGGATTTGCTTAATCAAGCTGAAGGTAGAATTATTATTAGTGTTTTTCCAGAACATGTATATAGAATTCAAGAAATTTTTGATCAAGTACTTAAGACTAATAGAAAACTTGTTTTGATGGGAAAACAATTAGGAAGAGTAGTTAATTATGCTAATGATTTTGGTTTTTTACATTTTGATCCTAAGATGATTGGAGATTTATCTGATATTAATGATAAAAATTCTGTTATTTTAGTTTCAGATGATAAGGAAAAACCTTATGCTTCACTTGAAAAAATAATAAGTGGTTATGACAAATATATTTCACTTAAGGATGATGATACTGTGTTTATTTCTGAACCAGTTTATCCTGGTAATGAAAAGAAGATAGCAAAAGTTGTAGATGATTTGTCTAGACTAGATGTAGATACTATTACACTTCCTTCTAAAACTCATGTTCTTCATCATCCTTCTAGTGAGGATTTGATGCAAATGATAAATTTGATGAATCCAAAGTATTATTTTCCAATTAAGGGTGAATATAGATATCAATACATGAATGCTGCTGTGGCTGAACAAGTAGGTCTTGATTCTAATAATATATTACTTAAACTAAATGGAGATGTAGTAACATTTAAGAATGGTAAGCTTGTGGAGGATAATATTCATATTGAGGCAGATGAGCTTCTTATTGATGGAAATAGATCAGATGATATTGGAGATTTAGTATTAAAGGATCGTGAATTATTATCTAAAAATGGTATTGTAATTGTTAGTGCCACTATTGATAAGAAGACTAAGAAGATAATTGCGAATCCTCAAATATTGACTAGAGGTTTTATATATGTAAAGGATAATTTAGATATAATCGAAAAAAGTGAGGAAATTTCTAAAGAAGTTATAGAGGAATGTATTTCGGGTAAGAAAGTAGATTTTACTGGAATAAAAGTAAAGGTTAGGGATAGACTAGGGGCCTATTTTAATGAAGAAACTGGTTCTATTCCTATGATTATTACAGTTATTTTAGAAATATAAAAAAAGCATTTTTTAATGCTTTTTCAGAACATTGATAAACTCCTAGATATTTTCTAGGGGTTTTCTTATAAATAAATTATTTTATTGAAATTTATGATATTTTTTAATATTTTGATGAAATTATATAGAATTGATGATAATGAAAGAGGTTCTTTTCTTACATTGTCATTTTTTATTACTATATTTTTCATATTTTGTTT
>CALVPC010000039.1 GCA_944350405.1 uncultured Bacilli bacterium | reverse complement strand
TAATGGGATATTGACTTATTTTTAAATATGTTTTTAACTCTTCTTTCGTAGGTGTGTCTTTTGTTATATCACGATCATGAAATTCAATTTGGTGGTCTTGTAACCATTTTTTTGCTTTTTTACAAGTTGAACACTTTGGATATTCAATCAATTCTATCATCTTATCATCCTTTCGATTTTATGAATATTTTTCATTACTCCTCTTTATTCTATCATTTTTAGTTTAAAAATGCTAATAAAAAAGGGTGATTACTCACCCTTATACTTGATCTGTTGATCCAAATCCACCAGCTCTAACACCATCAGAAGTATCTTGATCTGCAATTAAATATTTTTGAAAAAATGCCTGTCCTACTGTATCTCCCTTTTTAATCAATACATCTTCATCTTTTAAATTAATACATTGAATAAAAATATGACCTTCATTATCACAATTATTATAATAATCAGAATCAATTACTCCTACATTATGAGGAAAAGTAATTCCTTGTTTTTTAGGTCCTGAACTTCGTGGGACAATTAATAATACCTCATCACTTTGCATATAGGCTTTTAATCCAGTAGGAATCAAAGTAGGTTTCATTCCTTTTTGAAAGCTAGGTAGTACGATATCTTCTGCTGCTTCAATATCATATGCGGCAGAAAACTTTGTTTTTCTTACTGGTATATGAATCTCTTTATCGTAGTATTCTTTTACAACTTCAAATCCTCTTGTTTTCATATTACACTCCTACTAATTCTTTTGTATCGTCAAATAATACTGTTTTATTTTCCTTTAAAGACTTTTGTACATCGATGACTCTTTGATTCGAAGAGCCACACCATTTTAATCTAAAATCATGAAGTTCATCTTGGTATTGGCCGTCCACTAATACATCGATGTATTTCATCACTTCTTTATCTTTTAAATCACGATCAAATAAGAAACCACTCCAACACCAAATTGTTTTGTTTGGATATTTTTCTTTAAATGACTTTGCTAATTTTGTCGTTCCTTCGATATTATTTGGGTGCATTGGTTCTCCTCCTAAAATCGATAGACCAACAATAAAATCTTTACTAGCGAGTTCTAATACTTTATCGATAATTTCATCTGTAAATTCTTTTCCTTGTTTAAAATCCCAAGTTTCTGGGTTAAAACAATTTTTACAATGAAAAGCACATCCCTGCATAAAAACAGATACTCTAACGCCTGGGCCGTTAGAGATATCCATTTTTCTTATTTTATTATATCTCATAATTATAAATCAGCATCCTTATTGTCGATATGAATGACTCTCTCTTTAATTTCTTGTGTTCTTCCTTTATTCCAGAAATGTGTTCCAATATATCCACAAGTTCTTCTAGCTACATTTAATTTATCGTGATCTCTATTACCACATTCTGGACAGTACCACTCTAAATCATCATCTAGTAAGATTTCTCCTTCATATCCGCATACTTGACAATAATCTGATTTTGTATTTAATTCTGCATACATAATATTATCATAAATAAATTGAATGACTTCCATAACTGCATCTAAGTTATTTGTTAAGTTAGGAGTTTCAATATAACTAATTGCTCCTCCTGGAGAAAGTGCTTGAAATTCACTCTCTAGTTTTAATTTTGTAAAGGCATCAATTTCTTCAAATACAGGTACATGATAAGAGTTTGTAATATAGTCTCTATCTGTAATTCCCTTAATTTTACCAAAACGTTCTCTTAAACATTTTGCAAACTTATAAGTAGTAGATTCAATTGGTGTTCCATAAACACTATAATCAATATCTTCTTCTTTTTTCCATTTATTACATGCATCATTTAGTCTTCTCATAACTGCAAGTCCAAATTCTTTTCCTTTACCATTATCTGTATGAGAATGACCTGTCATGAATTTAACACATTCATATAATCCTGCATACCCAAGTGAAATTGTAGAATATCCATGGTGTAGTAATTCGTGGATACTTTCTCCTTTTTCTAAACGAGCTAAAGCCCCATGTTGCCACAAGATAGGTGCGACATCACTTGTTACTTTTGATAATCTCTTATGTCTTATTTGAAGTGCTCTATGGCATAATTCCAACCTATCATCCATGATTTTCCAGAATAAATCCATATCTTTATCAGAAGATAATGCAACATCAACTAAGTTAATAGTAACAACTCCTTGGTTAAATCTACCATAGTATTTTCCTTTACCTTCTACATAATTTTTAGCTTTGGCAATATTTCCTAAACTAATTGATCTATCTGGTGTAAGAAATGATCGACATCCCATACAAGGATAACAATCTCCTTCTCCATTTTCGTTTTTCTTTAATTGTTTCATGATCTTTTCAGAAATATAATCAGGAACCATACGTTTTGCAGTACATTTTGCTGCTAATTCAGTTAAATAATAGTACTTACTATCTTTATGAATATTGTCTTCCTCTAACACATATAAAAGCTTTGGAAAAGCTGGAGTAATATATACACCCTTTTCATTTTTCATACCTTGTAAACGTTGTTTTAATACTTCTTCTATAATCATAGCAAGTTCTTCTTTATATTCTTCTGTCTCTCCTAAGTATAGACAAACACTTAAAAAAGGAGCTTGACCATTTGTTGTTGTCATAGAGTTAATTTGATATTGGAATGTCTGTACTCCATCTGTAATTTCTTTGGCTAAATCTTCTTTCGCATATTTTTCACAATCTGCTTTTGAAAATTTTCTTTTCTTATATTTATCATAAAAACGATTATAACTTTCTCTTACAAATGGCGCTAAATGAGTCATCGTAATCGTTGCTCCACCATATTGACTAGAATTAACTGCTGTAATTAATTGCGTTGCAATTGTCATTGCTGTTAAAAATCTATGAGGTTTTTCAATCATAACATCATTGATATTTGTTCCATTTTGAAGCATATCTTCCAAATTAATTAAATCACAATTATGAAGTGCATTTTGTGCGAAATAATCCATATCATGGAAGTGAATCATTCCTTCATCATGAGCTTTTACAATATCTTCTGGAAGAAGAAATCTTCTTGTGATATCTGTAGAAGTAATTCCCGCAATATAATCTCTTTGGGTTGTTACTACTCTTGCATTTTTATTAGAATTTTCTGTATTCCAATAATCATTTTCTCCATCAATTAATTCCTTAATTGAAAGATCTGTTGTATTACTTTTTCTTACAAGTTCTCTTGTATAACGATAAGTAATATATTCTTTTGCTAATGCAAATTTATTAAGTGCCATTAATCTCATTTCAATAATATCTTGTATATCTTCTACAAGCATTCTTCGTTTCTTGAGACCTTCAATATATTTAATAATATTCTTAATTTGAATATCAGATACTCTTTCTTCTTCTGGTACTTCTTTATTTGCTTTTTTTATAGCAATTTCAATCTTTTCTGGGCAATAATCAACAATGTGTCCATCTCGTTTAATAATCTTCATTCTTACTCCTCCTACTCTGACACTACCATAACTATAGCACATTCCAAAAAAATATTTTGTTGCAATTGCAACTTTTTGGAAAAAATGATATTATTTTAATAAGAGGTGTAAAATGGAACGTCTATTCTATCAAATTAGTGAAAATGAAAAAGAAAAATTATTTCGATTTTTAGAGACGAATATCTTAACTTTTCCAAAAAATACCATCATGTTATCCAATACAAAAGATAAAATTATTGGCATTATACTAAAAGGATATGTCCAAATTATAAGAACAGATTATCAAGGCAATAGAACAATTATTGAAGAATTAGAAGAAGGAGATATTTTTGGAACAATTCTCTCTTCATTAGATAGTGATGAATGTGAAGCAATCACAAAAGAAAATACGAAAGTATTAATTATTGATTATAACAGCATTCTTTCTTATCAAAACACAAAATATAAATACTATAATCAATTTATTAAAAATTTATTAGAAATCACGACTAGTAAAATCGAAGAAAAAAATGAAAGAATTGAAATATTAACAAAAAAGACAATCAGAGATAAACTTCTAGAATATTTTAATATCTATGCGAAAAAACACGGTTCAAAAATTATTTATTTACCATTTAGTTATACTAATTTAGCAGATTATATTGCAGTAGATCGTAGTGCAATGTCAAGAGAATTAAGTTATTTAAAAGAAGAAGGATTTATTGAAACAAAAGGGAGAAAAATCACTTTACTTTACAAGTGATTTTTTTATAAAAAAATGTAGAATATTCTACATTAATTACTTTCTAATTTTGACTGTAACAGTTTTTCAAACTGTCTTAGTCCATACTCTTTATTATAATAATTAGGAAATTCATTTAAGTGAGCCAGAGCAATCTTAGCAGTTGTAATTAAATTATCATTTGTTACATTTGTTTTGGGACTAATTGTACCATGTTCTAACTCAATATTGATGCCATCTAAAAATTCTTCCACAGTATACTTATCAAATGTAACCCCCAATACAGAAGCTGCATAAAGCGCATCATTTAACTGATACATACTATCACCTCTATAATATATGTATGTCTTTATACAAAACGAATTTCCTGAAAAGTATAAAGGATTAATCAAATTGTGTTTCCCAATTTGGATCATGATATGCTTTAAAACACATTTCAATTTGTTCTTTATTTGATTTTTCTTCTGCTAACTTATTTGGTAAATCGTTGAGTGAGAAATATTTCATTTCTGTCGTTTCTATATTTTCTGTAAACTTTCCCCCGAGTACATCACATAAAACAAATACTTTACAAACTCCATATGCATAGACAGGCTTATTATGTTTATTTCTATCTTGAATCGCAATAATTCTAATTGCTTTTACATCAAGTCCCGTTTCCTCTTTTGCTTCTTTTTCAGTATTGGATTTTATACTTTCCAAAACGTCACACCAACCACCTGGTAATGACCACGTTCCATTATTTTCGCGAACTAATAAAATTTTATTATGTTGAAATATTACTGCTCTGGTATCTATTTTTGGAGTTTGATAACCTGTCTCATTACAAAATAAATTTTTTACTTTATCGATACTTAGATCAGTTTTTTCTGAAATCATTTCAGCTGATATCTCTCTTAATCTTTCATATCTTTCTATATCATACACATTATCTGTATATGCAAGTCCAGACTGCGCTAAACTTTGTATTTCAATAGCCCATTTTAACCACTTTTCCAGTTTCATCTATCTCCTTTTTAATATACATACACTCTCCACATGATATGTATTGGTGTAACTGACTACTTCATAACATACATTGTAATATAGAATAATGTTTGTTATGTATATTTTACTTTTCTACTTCCACTCTAACTCTAATATTTTTTTTTTAAACTTTTCTTTGCTTTTCAGTTTCGTCTTTATAAAAAACAAAAAAAGTCTTGATTACTATTAAAATCCAATACTTTAACGAAATCACTATCTTCATTTGAAAGATTATGACTCCTAACAATTATATCGGATTTTAAATCACCTTGCAAAGTTTCATTAAATTTTGATTTGCATATAAATCTTATCATATTTTCTTCTTTTTTTCCAGTTTCATCAAAAACTTCATTATAATATAATCTACCAAAGCATCAAAAATATCTCTACTTATTATTGCTTCGTGATGGTCTTTTATATAATATTAGGTTGATTCAACATAATTAGTTAATCATTTATGACTAATCGGATCTGTTGTAAATGTTTTTCCTTGCAATACATCTCCTATATATTTTTCACTCTTTAAAATACCTACTACAGTATTGGCACTCCATTTTCCTCTATTTCTTCTAGTTTCTACTTTCACATCAGTCTGTATTTTTGCTATATAATTTTTCCCGTGTCCTTCTAAATATGACTTAAAAATCAATCTAATAATCTCTGCTTATGAAACCGGAAAAGTCATAATTAAAACAATTTTTGCATATGCTATTGCAAGTAAATATAAAATATCATTAGATTGGTTATGTGGGAAAATAAAAGGAGTTGTTATGAAATAAATTTCAATACAACTCCTTTTATTTTAAAATTATTTTGTTATATGATATTATTTTGTTTTTATGCCTCAAGAATTTCTCCGTTATCCACCTTAAATACAATATCAGCTAATTCCTCAATATCCTCCTTTATATGGGAAGCAATAATTATTATCTTGTTTTTCTCCTTTTCTTCTAATAATATTTTTCTAATTTTTTTTGCTGTTTCATCCTCTATTCCATTAAATGGTTCATCAAGAATGATTACTTCTGGATCTTCCATTAACACCTGAGCTATTCCTAGTTTTTGTTTCATACCAAGTGAATATTCACAATATTTTTTATTAATATCATTAGTTAAATTTACTTTATTTAATACTTCGATTATCTGTTCATCTGAAATCTTTTTTTGAATATTTGCCAATAATTTTAAGTTTTCAAATCCTGTCAAATATGGTAAAAAGTTAGGTTTTTCTATAAGTGAACGCGTAGATGGTGGGAATAAACCACTTTTTTTCAAATCGACATTATCAAAGTATATTTGTCCTTCAGTTGGTTCATAAAAGCCACATAAAAGTTTCAAAAATACACTTTTTCCACTACCATTTCTACCAATCAATCCATATATTTTGCCATTTTCAAATTCTAAATTTACATTTTTTAAAATTGGTGTCTTTTTAAATTTCTTATTTACATTTTTAAATTCTATCTTCATTTAAAAGCTCCTTTCAAATATTTTAACTATAGATTTTTTCAATACAATTATGTATATGATTGTATTAAATATAAGAAAAAATATTAAATCAATAAAATTATTTTCAAACAAATACGGATTTATAAAAAATAAAATATTTTTTCTGCTAATATAATAAATCATATATATTAACAGCAAAAATAGTATATATTTTTTATTTCCATACAAAACGACCGATAATGCAATTATACTGAGCATTCCTATTAATATATTAAATATATTAAATATTATAAAAACTATAAAACTACTATTAATATTTATATTAAGAATGTTATAAATTATATTCAAAACTATAAAAACAAATGTAGATATTAATAGCGTAAAAACGGAACAAGTAATTATTTTAGAAATAACAATCTTGAATTTGTTTATGCGTAAAAAAATATTATCAACACCAATTTTTAAATTACCTAAGTGTATACTTAGATAAATAAAAATGTAGAATATTATATTAAATATATACATTATAATAAAAAGAAAGGAACTATTATCAAATTTTAAGCCATTATTTATAAAAAATATATCATCTTTTATAATGTTGTTTATTTTACAAAAAATAGGAAAGAGCAAAACTATTATTAAATATAAAATAATCCAATTTTTTCTTTTAAAAAATATATATTTAAGGTCATTAATTATTAAAAAATGCATTATATTTTAATATCTCCTAATTTCTTTCTAACAAATATGGACAGTAAATAATTTATTAAAACTAGTATTGAAATATATATAGTAGTGCAGCAAAATTCTATGAAAAAATTATCATACTTTGAAATTATAAGATAATTACCTATATATAACGGAATATTTAATATATTAGTAATTTTATCAACATTTAAATACGAAAATGCGATAAAACTTCCATATAAAATCATATTCATCCCAACTATAATTTTTGAATTTATAATCCTACATAATAATGTATTAAATATAGAAATACTTTGTATTATACAAAATAGCCTTACAATAATAAAAATCAAATAAATAAAGTTATGACAATTCAACAAGTCATTAAATTTAAAGCCTATACCGGCTTTAGGAAATAGATTTAAAGCAATTATAATTATAATCAACATTATGATATACACAAATAAATTAACAACAAACACTGTTAAAATTAATGTTTTCAAATATTCTTTTCTAGAAGTTAAGCGTGAAATTAAATATTCATTTTTATCAAAATAATTACATGTGCAAAAAGTTATTACTAAAAATGGGACCAGAACAGCAAATGTAAAAAATATTGGAAATGATAATATCGAAATAAAACCTTCCAGATAATTAAATCCAGCACTTAAATAGCCACCATAGATTGAAAGCACTAACATAAGTATTAAAGACATTTTAAAATATGTTGTTTCAAAAATAGTTTTTACATTACTTAAAATTATTTTATTTATCGATTTCAATAATAACACTCTCCTTGTTTCTATACTTTAAAATCACAATTAAAGTTGAAACGAAAAATAATAAAAAAGCAAATAATGTCATATAGCTTAAATTCATAACATTATCATATACCCAAAAATTAAATATCGATAATGAATTACATAAATTATATGATTTTAATATTGGAAATATTTTTTCTAATCCTTTACCAACAACTACTTCTGTTATAATACCGACTATAATAAAAATTAAATACGATTGTACCAAAGTAACAAATAGATTGCTATTTTTTTTTGCTGTTATAATAGATATATTAATATAAAAAATTGCTAAAAAAATCAAATTGATAGTATAAGTTATGAAATAGGTTGGTAATTTATCTAAATATTGCCTATTTATTAGTGAATAATCGTAAAATTCAATTGTTTTATTAATATCAAAGCTTCTAGTTGTAATATAACATCCAGCAAATAAAACTATAATAAATATTGGTATAATAATAGCATTTTTCCAAGAATCAAATATATTAACAATAAGATTCTTCTTATAGTTTCTTCTCATACATTCGTCTTTAAAATATCCTGTTTTAATTTTTGAATAAAAACTATAAATTCCACATAACATAATAATAAACGGCATAACATACATTATAATTGCAAAAGGGCTGTCTACAATAATATAACTGAACAATGAATATGTATCATACATTATTGGTTTTTTTGGAATAATTGGAGAATTAATAGAATTTTTATCCAAATACTCCATAACTCTATTATATTCATCTATTGAATGATTAAAATCAATTTTATATTTTACAAGAGATAATATTACACATGATAGCAATAATAATAAACATATTAATAAAAGTTTATTTTTTTTTAAAAAGATTTTCATAATACCTCCTAAAAAAATAGTTGCAAGTATATGAGTGTAATTATTTAAAATACAACATACAACATACAACATACAACATACAGCGCACAACTATTTTTAATTTAATTGATTATATACTGATTCAGATACATACCATGTACCATTGAAATAAGTAGTAGAGAGATAAGTATTACGAGCTTTCATAGTCATAGTTACATTTCCTGGAACCATCCCATATGCTTCTGAAGAAGTTGCTGTACTAAAACTTTTCACAACACTATAATTAGTATTAGAACTATTTTTAGTAACTTCTACTAAAACCCAAGGAGATGTACCAGTTGAACCAGAAAGTCCTTTACCAGTTAGTCTCACATTAAAATCCCTTGTGTCTTGAGTACTTAACACACCTATAACATGATTTTTGTAATCACT
>CALVPC010000038.1 GCA_944350405.1 uncultured Bacilli bacterium | reverse complement strand
GAAAGTAAAAAACCAAAAACTTTCCCAAAAGAAAGCATATTAAGTCCAACTATAACTCCAAGAGGAAGAACAGGTACAACAGATTCTAAAATAACAAGTAAAAATCCTCCAACTGGTCCAAAATCAATTAATACTTCTACTATTTGCTGTATAATAAGTGATATTTTCTCCATAAAAACTCCTTTACTATTATTCATATTATACCACGAGTATCTAAAAATTAATATATTACTCTATAAATTTTCTAAAAATAAAACAAGTTCAGTATTAATACTTTTATTACCTTTCTTAACTTCAATATCAATATCACTAAACTTCTTAAGAATCATAAGAATATCATTTTCACTAATAATATTTAATTGCTCTTTTAGTTTAGTTAATCTAAAAGGATGCATCTTATATTCACTAATTATATCATTGTCACTAGAAACTTTTATTTTTCTACTTATATTAAAAAGAAGTCTATAATGATTGGCTAAAGTATACATAATTTTCTCATCTGTCTCACCAATTTCTAAAAGTTCTTTATATATCTTAAAACTATTAATCTTATCTTTAGAATTAATACTATCTATCAAATTAAATATAGTAGAATTATAATCTTTTTTCACTATCTTTTTTATATCATCACTAACTATTTTTTTACTATCTATTTTATAAATCTTTAATTTTTCAAGTTCATTTTTTATTCTATTAATATCGTAATTACAATAACTAATAAGAAGATTAATATCCATAAAACTCATATCAAAATCTTCTAAATTTCTCTTAATATAACTTACAAAGTCATACTTAAAAAGCTCTACTACTTTAGTTTTCTCTTTTAAAACTTTACTAAGCTTTTTATTATCTAAATTCTTCAAAGAAGTTAAAATCAAAATATTTTCACCAGGATTTTCTAAATAATTAATAAGACTATCACCTTTAGAAATTTTATCAAAATTATCTGCAATAACTACCCTTTTCCCAAAAAAACTTATAGTATTAACATCTTCTAATACTTTTTTTACTGAAATATCTTCCATATTATAACGAGAAACATCTGAAGATTCATATTCTTTTAATAATTTTATAATCTCTTCTTCTATTAAACTTTTTTCTCCTACAAGCGTATAAACCATAATATAACTCCTAACTAATAATTGCTATAAATTATTATAACACCACACAAAAAAAAGTTAAACTTTTATAATTCCTTTTAACTTTTTTATAACTTTTTTTTCAATCCTCGAAATATATGACTGACTTATATTAAGTTTCTTAGCAACCTCTTTTTGAGTTAACCCATCCTTACCATCTAAGCCATATCTCAAATACATAATTTCTTTATCTCTACCATCTAATTTTTCAAGTTCCTCTTTCAGTATTTTCTTATCATATTCATCTTCAAGAGGTTTAGTAACAATATCACTTTCAGTTCCCAAAATATCTTCCAAATGGAGCTCATTGCCATCACTATCAAAACTTAAAGATTCTTCAAAAGAAATATCTGTTTTAGTTTTCTTATTCTTTCTAAGAAACATTAAAATCTCATTATCAATACATCTAGAACAATACGTCGCAAGTTTTATATTTTTACCTCTCTTATATGTATTTATACCTTTAATAAGACCAATAGAACCTATACTAACTAAATCCTCAAGCTCTACCTTTGTATTTTCATACCTCTTAGCAAGAAATACTACTAGTCTCAAATTATGTTCAATTAATTTATCTTTAGCATATTTATCACCATTTTCTTTAAGTTCTAACAATTTATCCTCTTCTAAAGTGGAAAGTGGTGGAGGTAATATATCTGTAGCCCCAACAAAAAAAACATTATTTCTTCTTCTTAATAATTTTTTTAAAAACCTTATTATTCTCATCTTTTCCCTCCATTAAATTCATATTTAAAATTATATCAGCTCCGCCTAGATGAAATTTGTCATTTGAAAGAGCAACAACTACATTTTCATAAAAACCATAACCATCAATAAATATCTTCGGAGCAACAAAACCTTTCATTATTCCTTGACCACTTATAGTAGTAAAAGGAATATATATGATATGAAACAAAGAACAATTAATCTTTTTAGTTTTATTTAAAATAAGACATGGCTTATTGTAATAAGCAAGTTCATTACCAGTATCCAAAAAACCATTTAATTTATATTCTCTATTATTTATATATAAACTAACTTTAAATCTATTCTTAATATCTTTTTTATATTCTTTAATATATTTAGAATAAATAATTACTAATAAAAGAGTAATAAAAATTAAAAGTATCATATTTAAACTCTCCCCATTAGTAAAAAAAAGCATACCAACATGAGAATATCCAATCTCTATATTAACTAAATATAAAAAACCTCCTACTAATACAGATAATATGATTAAATAAATAAAATTATTAATAGTATATTTTAAATCCTTATAAGAAAAAGTAATAATTATCATAATAAATGCTAAAAGCATTTTTAAAATAAAAAACAAAAATGATGACATATTAAAAAAAATAATAAAAAAAGAAACTCCTCCAAATAAAGCTCCTAAAAATATCTTAAAATTTGAAACATTCCTTTTTAAAATCATAGAAACTCCTAGTAGTAAGATAAAATCAAATAAAAAATTAATAAAAAAAACATAGTCTAAATATATCTTCAATTTTACTCACCAATAAAATTATATAATTAATATAAATAAAACTATGTCATAATTTGTAATATACCAAAACTGATTAACTAATATAAACATACTTATTAAAAAGAAAGAAGCTAACATACAATTAGCTTCTTAACAAGTAAACATATCTTAAGAATATTTTCTAACTAATACAATCGTAGAACCAACTATTAAAATACCAACGACAAAGTAAATACTAAAATCACTTAACCCTGTATTTGGATTAGTACTAGTCATCACAGTTTGATTTACACTTGTATTTGTATTAGTATTAGTATCATTAGCATACAAAGTACATCCTAAATATGTTGATCTATCAACATATATAGTCGAAGTATTTTCTTTCTCTACAACAGCAAATCCAAAAACATACTCATCTTTCAAAACCCCAGAAGTATTGTTAAGATCAGATAATGAAATTTTAGTCCAACTATTTAAGTCATCAATACTATTTATTGTGGAAATTAATGTCAATCCTTCTTCACTAACTGGTTGAAGAATATCCATGTTAACTGTTGAATCTTTACAACTTTTAACATATTCATCATAATTTTCAGAATGTTCTATAGGTAACATAATATAATAAATATCATATTTAGATAAAAAATCTTCATAATATTGTTCATAAGAACTATTATATTCATAATCAGGTTCTAAACTATTAGAACTCTTACCATACATAACAAGTGATTTAATAACTTCTACAATTTCACCATTATACTTTTCATTATCCGTAATATGCTCTTTTAAACTTGACCAATCATTACTTTCCTCTGCATTTACTACTCCAATAAAGCTAAAAGAGCAAATAAAAACTATTATAAAACAACACACTTTCTTCATATTATCATCTCCATATCATTAATATAATTAAAGTATATCATTTATAAAAACAAATGATATACTTATACATAAAAAATTTAAATTAAACATGTCAAATATAAGTAAATAAATTATTATTTAAAAAAACAAAAAGATAAGTGCCTTGCACCTATCCTTTATCATTTATTTTTAAATTCACTTACAATTTTTTTAAACAAATCCCCTCTATCTTCACATTGTTTAAATTGATCCCACGAAGCACTACCAGGAGATAAAAGTATAACATCTCCAGGACTACTTATTTCATACGCTTTTTTTGTTGCCTCTACTATATATTCATAAATATAAGTTGGTACATTAATACTTTCTCCAAACTTACGAACTCTTTCTCGGCATTCCCCCATACCAATAACTGCTTTGATATTTTTAGAATATGGTATTAAGTCTTCAAATTTTTGTCCTCTTTCAAGACCACCAAGTAATATTATAATAGGTTCATTAAAACTAGAAAGAGCAATTTGAGTACATTTTATATTAGTAGCTTCAGTGTCATTATAAAAAATCCTACCATTGATATTATCTACAAATTCTAAACGATGTTCTACTCCAGCAAAAGTTTTAAGAACATTAATAATACTTAAAGTAGAGCAATTAAGTTCTTTAACTCCCATAATTGCCGCCATAATATTTTCATAATTATGTAATCCTCTAAGAATTATATCTTTAGTATCAATAATTTTCTCATCATAATAGAAAATTGCATTATCCATTAAATAACAACCATCTATTTTCTTTTTTGAAGAAAAATACTTCTTAATACTTTTAGCATTTTTTACTGTATCTAAAAGTTCTTTATTCTCATTATTTAAAATTAATATATCATTACTAGTTTGATTCTTTACAAATTTACTTTTAACATATTTATAATGATCATATGTCTTCATAAAATCAATATGAGCTTCTACAATATTAGTCATAATAGCAATATCTGGTTTAAACTTATCTAAATTTTCAAGTTGTTGACAAGACACTTCCATAACTATAATAGTATTATCCTCTAAATCATCTATAAATGAACATAATGGATATCCAATATTACCTGCTAAAATAACTTTTTTATTATCTTTTTTTAAAAAATTATAAACTAGTGTTGTAGTAGTAGTTTTACCATTACTACCAGTAACAGCAATAATCTTAATATTTTTATCTTTAGGTATAGAAAGATATGCCATTTCCATCTCATTTATTACTGGTATATCAAGTTCTTTAGCTTTTAAAACATATTTATGATCAATAGGAACTCCAGGATTTTTAATTAAATAGTCAACATCACTATTTATAAGATTATCTGGATGAGATCCTAAAATAACTTTAACACCAAGATCAGAAAGTGAAGATAAAACATCAGAATCATAGTCTTCCTTCATATCATTAACTATTATATTGCAATTTCTCTTGGCTAAAAACTTACATGCTGCAACACCACTCCTAGCAAGACCTAATACCACTACATTTTTATTATTAAACATAATATCACTCCAAACTATAGTAAAAATATTACTACTTTATTATATGAAAAATTATAACTTATTACAAATAACATTATATCATAAACAATTAATTATAACTTATATAAAAATAGCAATATTTTTATTCTAAACATTTTTATATTCTAAAAGCACAACCATCTTTAAATAAATTTCTTTCAATAACTAGTAAAGATTTGCTATAAAAAAATAAAGTTATAACCATAGTTATGGCCTAACTTTCAACTACTAACATTCGCTAGACTTTAAAATCATAGTTAAGCAGAATAAACCCGCTTACAAAGAACTAACCTGCGTCTAGTATTTCCTTATTTATAAGCAATCAGAAAAAACACTAGTGTTTACATTCACAAAAAGTGTTATATAATCGTTATATAATTTTTTTTACAATATAATTGCTTTTTTATTCTGCTTCAATAACTTTTTCAAGAAAAATTTTTTCTTCAAAAGCACCACGTTTTTCATTTTTTTTATCTGAAACTGCTATTACATCATTTAAATGTTTATTTTCCAAATTTGCTAATGCTCTAATTACTTCCAACATGTCAGCAAGCTCTTCTACTCGATCATCACCAGTTGATTCAATTACTTCTTTATATTCTTCATATAGTTTTTTCTCTAATTCTTTTTTATATTCAATTTCATCTAATATTCTTATAACTGGTGTTTCCCCTTTTTCTTTTATTATGCTTGGGATTTTATCTCTTACTAATTTATTATATATTCTTTCCATTTTTAATTCTCCTTAATAATTTTTTCTATTTGGTATTACACCTCTAACACCACCACGTGGATTTTCAACGTCACCTTTATATCTAGGAATTAAATGCATGTGCATATGCATCACACTTTGTCCTGCTGATTCACCACAATTTAATCCAACATTATATCCATCCGGATTATATTTTTCATCTATATATTTTTGACATTTATTTAATAATTCAATTATTGCAATTTGTTCTTCATCAGTTATATCAAAAAAAGTTGTAGCATGCCTCTTTGTAATAATTAGTGTATGACCATTACTAACTGGAAATTCATCAAAATATGCAATAGCTAATTTATTTTCAAATAAAGGTTTTTTATTTGGTATAAATTGTTCGCAAAAAACACATTCTTTCATAATGATTACCTCCTACAATAATCATTATAGCACAATTAACGCTCTTTTTTAATCCTCTAGATTAAATTTAATATCATATTTTAATAAATCATTAATAATTGATTGTAAATCTTCTTCACTACTATTAACTTCAGGAACAAAATATCTAACCATATTATCATCAAAAGTATCAATTATAGAATTTATAAATTCATCTTTCAAAAAATTGTTATTACTAAAAAAAGTATTTAAATCACCAGTATGTGAAGTCCATCTTCCAGCTTGACTTTTTCTTTTTCCCCATAGATGAAATCCACCAATATATGAAATGTATTGCTTAATATTATTATTGAAATCAATTATTTTTTTTAATTTAATATCATCCATTTTTATGTTTTCAGCACTAAAAACTTGTGGATAATCAAGAACTAGTTTTAAATTTAAATTTCTCTTTTGTAATTCCTGTAAAAATTGAATTATTGACTTACCATTTGAAATTATAAATTTTCCACCCCTATAAAATGTTCCACATCTATTCTCGATAAAAATTTTAACATTTGGAAATTTTTTCAATATCATTTTTTCAAATTCTTCATATATATCAAAAAAATCAGAAAATTCTTTACAATAATCATTAAATGGTGGATGAATTTCTATTATTTCAGGAGATATATTATCTCCTACTAATTCAATTATAAAATTTGCAAACTCGTTTGCCCATTCTTTGCTTTTCCATAATTGTGGTACATTGTCTCTTTCTGACGTTTTTAATTCAGAATATTTATTAATTAATTGATTATCTAATTTTCTTTTCATATGAGAATATTCAGTATGCAATGAGTATTTTCGTTGCGGGTTAATCGAAACTTTATCAAAATTACCAGCTATTTCATCTATATTACTAATAACACCTACTGGATATTTTTTAGAATGATATGTTATTGGTATTAAATTCATTTTGTACTCCTTAATATTTTAGTTTTTCCTATTGGTGTTTGAATATCCCAAAACACTAATTTGCCATTTGAATTCATAGATATTGATACTGTATATTCATCTGATTTATCCCAATTTTCATCAATTGATTGAATGTAGTTAAGTAATTTTTCAATTAAACTATAATCCATTGGAACATACTCCTTACCAAATATATCATCACTAGGATTTAGACCAAATTTTCTTAATTTATTTAATCTTATTAATTTATCTTGATTAAATTGCTCTTGATTTACAAAATTTAGTTTAATATATTTCCACCATTCTTTTTGCCAACCATATTCAATAGGATAATTTAAATAAATGCTTTCTTGAGGTGATATATCACCTCTATTTAGATCAGACACATCAAATCCCTTCCCTACGCTTTCAATTATAAGTGACTCCGTTTTTTTATTTACATACATATTAATTCCATATATATTTTTTGTTCTATCAATTGGTTGTAACAGCCACATTTGTGTTCCATCTACTTGTTTACGTTTTAATTCATCTAAATCAATTTTAGATTTATTACCACCTCTAATTGGACTAATACTTGGCTTGACATATTGATATCTTATAGTACAATACTCAGATTGTAAAACTTCTTTTAATGTTATTAGTTTTTCTTTGGTAATTAATTCGCTTTCATCAAATAACACACTATCAAAAACTGGACATCCTACATCAGATAAAAATTGATATGTTGTTATTTTTTCATTATTTGGATTATTATATTCTTTATTAGGTAATATAATCATTACTTTACACCTTCTTTCTTGTATAAATTAATGAATTTTCTTTATAAAATTCTAAATTATTTTCTATTGCTTCAACAAGAGGATAATCTCTCCAATTCCAATTTTCTATACCTTGTGATTTTGCAAGTAACATCCTTAAAAATTGTGATGGTATCCCTTTATGTGTAATAATATAGTCTTTTCCATCTATATCACTATAATATAAATAATTATCATATTTTTTACATAATATACTTAATTGCTCTATGCTTTCAATTGGTTGTATATTAAAATTATATTTATTAATTTCAGCTAACAACGAAATATTATTGGGAAAAATATGTAAATGCGCATGAACTATACTTTTTCCGCTTTCATTGTTAGGATGTAATGATCCGTGTTCAAACATAGAACTATTTGAGTTAAAATATTTTCTATTAATTTCTTGTTGCCATAAAATAATGCTTTTTAATTCTATTAATTGTTCTTTTGATAATTCTCCAAAACAATTAATATGGTTTTTAGGAACTATTAGCTGATAATTTTCAACAAATCCTCCAGTTGTTGGAAAAACTACAAAATTATCAGTTTCTGCAAGTATTCTACTTTTATTAATTATACTAATACTTCTATTCTTCTGTTCTTCACAAAAAGGACACATGCTTTTTTGCATACTTATCTACCCCCTAAACATTTTACTTCTCTATCTGTATTTAAATTTTTAATATTTTTAAATTCAAACAAATACCCTTCCATTTTTTTTGTATCTATTAGCTCTATAATACCATTGTTTTCAACAGCTAATATTTTACCAACACAAAATAAATACGTTCCAAAAACTCTATTAAATTCCTTTTTTACTATATATGGTTTAATCTGTTTATCTCCTTCATCAAACCAATTAACTTGTATATTTGCCAACAGCATATTATTATCAATTTTATCTTTGATTTCATGAAATGAACTAAATTCAGGTTCTATTAAATATTTTTTATTATTTCCAAAAAATAATTTTAAAATATCTCTATATTTTTCTACAAGTTTTTTCTTTATTAATATTTCTTCATTATCAAAAATCATATTTTTCATTTTATAAGTAGTCGTCACTGCCCCAGATATACCATTATCAATTATATTTTTTTCAATTTGCCTAGCAATTTTACCACTTGGAGTTTTGGCAATAAATATAGAAAAAATAGCACCCTGTTCTAATAATCTATTATATTTTTTCATTTCAGAAGCTGTCCCAACCTTGATTTTTTCGTTTGGAAAATATGCTAAATAAACATAATGAGGTGTATTACAATATTTAAGTACTTCTTCATTTTTTACATAACAATCTTCCCCATGACATCTAACACATTTATAAAAATCAAACATATATTTACAATGATTACATTGTGAACTACTATTTTCAACAATATTATCACAGCTTATATATTCCCTAGTATATGGATTCATTGTTCCAATACATATTTTTTGATTAATTCGTTCAACAAATAATTCTTGTGGAATATCGATAAATTCATCAAGTCCGGATTTACAATCTTTTAAGTGAAAATATGGTTTATATTCTTCATTCC
>CALVPC010000037.1 GCA_944350405.1 uncultured Bacilli bacterium | reverse complement strand
GCTGAAAATATTACATCTAGTGTTCCATGGGAATTATAATCATTTGGAGTATCATAATCAAGCCATAATTTCATTTTATATGTTTTGGTACCATTACTATTTAAACTACCTGCATCTATTATATATTGTGATTCATTTTCATTATATTCTAATACTTTATAGTCACTACTTCCTTCTTTTAATCCTACTTTTATATAGTTTATTGGTATACATATATCAGCATTTATACTAGTTCCATCTATTGTATAACTTTTACCTGCTACACATGTATTATCAAGTGTTATTACATAAGATGCTGGGAGACTTCCTGTATTTTCGATAGTAAATTCATATTCTTCTTTCCCTTCTAATCCTTCTTCATCTTTTATTGGAAGTGCATTATTTAGAGAGATACTATTAGTTTCATTTTTAAAATTAAGCGCTAATGTTCCAGCTTCTATTGTTGTTATACTATTTGTTTTACTTATATATGTTAAATAGGCATAACTAGATCCTATTACTAAGGAAAAAGCTACTAATATACTTGCTGCTAATACTATGAATTTTTTAGGATCTTTTTTATATTTTATTTTTAAATTATCAAAAGTTTTATTGAAACTAAATACTCTATGTTTTAATTTTGGTTTTACTATATCTACTTCTATGTTTTCTTGTTCTTCTTTTTTTGTTTTTCTATTTTCCAGTATTTCTTCTTCAATACTTTTATTTTTTTTCTTTGGCATACTAGCACCTCTTTAATATTATCATATCCTTTTTAAAGTATATCATATTTTCATTTTGTATACAATATTTTTATATTAAGTTGACTTATGAATAATTTTATGATAAATTTATTATGCTTATCAAAAGGAGGGATATTATGGCAAAAAATGAATCTATAAGAAAACCTAATGTTAAGAATTTACGTTCTCATGCATTAAATAGTACTAAGAAGAAACAAAAATTAAATTTACAAGTTGTTACTTTAGATAACGGTGAAAAAGTTAAACTTTCTGCTAAAGAAATTAGAAATATGAAAAAAGATACATTATAAAAGCACTTATTTAGTGCTTTTATTTTTCTATTTCAAAATAGTTTCCACTATCTAAATATAATGTTCCTACTTTTCCTTCAAATTTAGTTACCATTTCATTATATTTATTTAAGTTTTTAAATTTTGGTAAGTTTATATATACTTTATTTGAATCATTCATATATAGAAGAAATCTATCTTCATCATATTCATTTGGATCATACTTTATATCTGATATTTTATTTATTATACTATTATCTATATTTTCCATTTTTTCTACTAATTCTTCATATTTAGTATTGGGTACATAGTTTACTAAACTTGGAATGTTTAGATTATAGTTATTATCTATTTCTTTTCCTTGTTCTAAGACTATTTTATTAGTATCTTCTCTTATAAATAATGGTTTATATTCTGTTATATAAATATGTACTTCAAAGAATAGTTTTTTCTTTACTTTTACTTCTTTTATTAATTCATTTTGTTCTAAAGATTTTTCTATTTTACTACTTGTAGTAAGATAAAAGTTAGGATAATTTTCAAGATTTGCTTCTTGTATTATTTCTTCATCTTGAAGATAATAATTATCATGTATTACTATAGTATCTATTTTAGATTTAAATACATAGGCACCAAGTAATAATATAGCAAAGGCTATTATTAAGATAAATATTAGAATTAGTAAAAATATTCTAAATTTTCTTTTACTTTTTTTATTTTTATTCTTTTTCGTTTTTTTCATTATTCATCTCCAAAATTAAATAATTCTTGTTCTCTATATAGATCTATATTATATTTCTCCTTTACTTTTTCTTTGGCTAAATTCATTAGGTAAGCTATGTCACTACTAGTTGCATTATTTTTATTTATAATAAAGTTAGCATGTTTATCACTTATTTGTGCTCCACCATATGTAAAGCCTTTTAAGTTGCAATCTTCAATTAATTTTCCAGCATACATTCCTTTTGGATTTCTAAATACTGAACCAGCGGATGGATATTCTAGTGGTTGGGTTTTTATTCTTCTTTGTTTTCTGTCTTCGATTAGGTCTATTATTTCTTCTTTGTTATATTTTTTTAATTTTAAGTAGGCTTTTAGAATAATCCAGTTTTTTTTCATAAATATAGAACTTCTGTAACCATATTGTAATTCTGATTTACTTAAAGTAATTATTTGCATATTTTCATCTAAAATATCTACTTTTTCTACAACACTACTTATTGATTCTAAATAAGCTCCAGCATTCATATAGATTGCTCCCCCGACTGTTGCAGGTATTCCTCCGCCAAATTCTAATCCTGAATAACCTTTTTTACTCATTTGATTACATAAATTGGTAAAATTATATCCAGCTTCTACTTCTATTTTATTATCATTAATTATAATATTATTTAAATTTGTTAATTTAATAATTACACCATTATAATCTTTGTCACTTGCTAATATATTAGAGCCATTACCAAATATTTTATATTTTATATTGTTAGTTTTTATGTATTTTAGTATTTTTATAAGTGCTCCAGTGTTATATGGTAATACTACTAATCTTGCAGTACCTCCAGTTTTATAGGTTGTTAGTTTTTTAAAAGAAACATTTTCTTTATATGTTCCTAGATTTTCTTTTTTTATCAAATTTATTAATGATTTCAAATTATCACCTACTTATATAATTTTGTTATTTCATTATAGATTCTAGTAGCACTATCAGTTATACCTAATTTTTTTGCTCCTTCGCTCATTTTTTTGTATAACTTTTGATTATTTAATATTTCATCTATTTTAGTTATTAGTAATTGTTCATCAAAATCTTTTTCTTTTATTACAAAAGTAGCATTTTCTTCTTCTAGAGCTTTGGCATTTATTTCTTGATGATTATTTGCTACATAGGGACTTGGTATTATAATTGATGGTATTCCTAGGGCAGTAATTTCCGCAAGTATTGTTGCTCCCGCTCTAGTTATAATTAGATCTGTAAATTTTAATACTTCTCCCATATTTTCTATATATGGTACTATTTTTACATTTTTAGGTAATTCAACTTCAGAAATATCATCGTAATTATTTTTACCTGTAACTAATAACACTTCATAGTTTTTAGTTTTAAATTCGTCTAAAAGTCCTATAATTTTCTTGTTTATTGTACTAGCTCCTAAAGAGCCCATTGTTATTAATACTAATTTTTTAGTTACTTTTAAGGAGTATTCTTTTTTATCTATTTTTTTAGCTTTTAATACATCTTCACTTCTTGGATTTCCTGTTAATACTACATTTTTATCTTTAAAATACTGTCTTGATTTTTCCATAGATATACATATTACATCAGCATATTTACTTAGTATTTTATTGGATTTTCCTGGAATGCTATTTTGTTCGTGAAGCATAATTTTTATTTTTAATTTATGGGCTGCTAGTACTACTGGTACAGTTATATAGCCTCCGACTCCTATTACTATGTCTGGTCTAAATTTTTTCATTATTTTAGTGCATTTTGATGTTCCTTTTGTTACATTTATAACAAATGATACTATTTTTTTGATGTTTTTAGAAAGACCATTCATTTTTATACCAACATAATCAATATTCATATTGGGTATAATATCTTTTTCCATTCTATCAGTTGTACCAATATATAATATTTTAGCATTTTTATCTTTTTCTTTTATTTTATTTATAATACTAATAGCAGGAAAAATATGACCTCCGGTTCCTCCGGCTGAGACTATATATTTCAAATTTATCACTCCTTAATTAATTATATCATTAATTAGATTTTTGTTTACTTTTTTTTGCTTTTTTATAGAGTATTGACATCCACAATAATCTTGTCTATATAGATTATATTTTTTAGAAAGTTCTATACTTCTTTTATATCCTTCTTGTTTTTTAAAATCAGAATATAGGTATGGTATATTATATTTTTCACTTAAATCATAGCCTATTTCATTAATCGTTTTACTATTTTTATGGGGACTTACTGATAAAGTTGTAGTAAAAAAATCATAATTATGTTCTTTGGCATATTTACAAGTTTTTTCCATTCTTAATTTGATACATTTATAGCATCTTGCTCCGCCTTCTTTTTCGTTTTTTAAATCTTTGGTTAATAAATTAAAGTTTTCATGGTCGTATGGAGCTTTAATAAAATTTATATTTTTTAAATTATTTAGTAATTTAATTTGCTCATTTTCTCTTTTTAGATATTCTTTTTCTGGATAAATATTTGGATTATAATAGTATACATCTATATCAAAATATTTGGTTAATAGTTCAAGTACACTACTGGAACAAGGTCCACAACAACTATGTAGTAATAGTTTTGGTCTTTTATTTAAACTATTTAAAAATGTAATAAAATCTTTATATGAGTTCATGGTATCACCTTTAAAATTATAGCAAATATTTAGATAATTGTCACTAAACTTATACTTTTCATTGTTGTTATTTAGTGTTTTTGGCATACAAAAACTATATCATTTGATATAGCTTTTATTCATCAAAGAAATCATCAAAGAATTGATCATCTGTAACAGCATATTTTGATACTTCAGAATTCTTTACTGGTTCTTGTCTTTTTATACCTTTATTATCTTTTTCATTATTTTCTGTATTGTTTAAAAATCCTGTTAATTTAGTTGGGGCTATGTTGCTTACAGATTTAGAAATTTCTTGTTCTTTTGGTTCATTTTTGATTTCTTCGGATGGTTTTTCTTCATTTTCTTCTTTCTTATTATTTTTTTCTTGTTCTAATCTAGCTTTTTCCATTGCTTCTTCTTTTTCTAATTCTGCTATTTTAGCATCTATTTTTTTAACTAATTCGTCAACATTTAAACCACCATTTTCGCTTTTTTCATTACTAGTTACTCCATTAAAAGGATTAGCTCCGAATAAATCTGGAATATTATTTGGAGCATTAATTCCTGGCATTATTGGTGGGATATTTCCTCCTTGTGGTAATCCTGATCCATCAACCATACTCATAAATTTTTGTTTTCTTTTTTCTTTTACAAATTCTCGTAAATCAAATACTTTAATTGGTTTTTTTTGTCTTTCAACAAAAGGATCAGCATCTATTTTTTTCATTCCCCAATCAATTGCAAAATTTGGTTTTAATTTTGTTTTATAGGGATTCATTCTTATTCTTTTAATGATTGCTTCAAATTGTTTCATTCTTTGAAGATCAGCGACTGTTGCTAATGGTCTTGTTTCATCATGTTCTTTATCGCCTTTACCTACTTTTACAACTTTGTCACCACATAATTCACTAATTTCTTTTAATGCAGCAAGTTCTGTAGTAAGAAGATACATCATATTATTACAGTTACTTCTTATTGTTTGAGCATCATTTTCTCCATAAACAGAGTTTAATTGAGCAAAATTTTGAATTATCATTGTAAATCTTATAAGTCTAGAACGTGCTGCTGTGATCATAGTAGTTATATCTTTAAGTGGTGGCATATTAGCAAATTCATCAAGAATGAAATTAGTTCTTATAGGTAATTCCCCTTTTGGAGAGTTTTGTGCTACATCTATTAAAGATTCATAACATTGTTTAATAAAAATTGTTGCTAAGGCGTGATATGTTTTCTTTTCATCTTGTATTATCATAAATACTGCAGTTTTTTGTTTCCCAATTGTATCTATATCAAAATCACTTTGAGATAACATTTCTGATAAATTTTCACGTGATGAAAATAATCTTATTTTTTGTTTGAAAGTTGAAAGGATTGAACCTTTAGTTTCTTCTGGAGCAAATATTGTTCCTGAAGCACAAGTATATGCTGCTCCGGCAGGATCTTTTTCATTAAAATATTCTTTAATGTAAGTGCTTCTTGCTCCAAATTTTTCTTCTCCTAAAGTTGTCATTAAAGAAATACTATTTATATTTATTTCTTCTTCTTTGGCATCTTCAAATAATCCTAATGCAAGACCTGCAAAATAGTCTGCAGAAGTTTTTTCCCAGAACGGATCTTTATTGGCACTGCTTTCTTCATACAAGATATTAGCTGCTAAATCATCTAATAATTCCATTGCTTTATCAGTATTACCAGATTTATATAGCTTATATGGAAGATGTAATGGATTCCAAGTATTACCACGTTGTGGATCACGGAAATTAAGTACTAATATTTGATATCCTTTTTGTTTTAAAAGTCCGGCACTTTCACGATATATTTCTCCCTTAGGATCAGTTACAATCATTGATTCACCTTTTTTGGCAAGTATTTTTACTAAGGGATGTATTATACACTGAGTTTTACCAGATCCTGTTGATCCAATTACAATATTGTGACTTTCTCCATCATCTACCCAAATACTTTTTCCATCATTTATAAGAGGAAATCCTGCATACTTATATTCGTCATCAGTAATTGTAATTTCTTTTAAGTCTCTTTTCATTTCTTTGTCAGTTGCCCATCTTGAATATCCTTTTTCATCTTTTTGGCCTTCAGTAATACCAAAACCTTTTTCTCTTTCAAAGAAATAATTTTTTACTGTTACAAATAAGAATGCTAAAGTAAAGGCGTAAAATATGATAACAGCTGGTAAGTTTTCAAATAAAGCTGTAAATGGATTAAGTCCTGCAAAACGTCCTTCTGTGGCAAAATAATGCAAATTGTTTACTACTATTGATACTATAAATAATAGTAAAATTGCAAATAATCCAAATATCAACCAATCTTGTTTTGTAGCTTTAAATTTAAGTTTCACTTTTATCCCTCCTGGTTATTATAGTCCTCCACCTGAACCAAATGATTCTAACTCTTCTGGCGTTACTAATACTGTAATACGCATTCTACGTGATCCGCATACAAATAGTGCTTCTCCTTGTGAATAACGTTTTATACTTTCTTTTTCATTATCATTTAAATCTATAAGTAATGAAAGGTCTTCTACTGCTTGTTTTTTAAGTCCCATTACTAAATAATATGAAGCATTGTCAAAGATAGCTTTTCCTTGTGTAATAACTGCTTGTGAAGTAAAGTCACTTGGTTGTTGAGTGATTATAATATTACCTGTGTTATATTTACGTGCTCTTCTTTGAATTTGAGCTAAAAAGTCTGCCCCTAAAACATTACCTCCAGAAAGTAATACATGTGCTTCATCTACCATTAATACTGTGTTTTGAGATGCATCAAGACATAAACTCCAAGCATATTTTAAGACATTAAATAATAAAGCATTTCTTATATTTACATCTGAATGCATAAGTTCTCTTATATTGAATACAATAAAATCACTTTTTGGTGCAATAGTTGTTTTTCCATTGAAGTAAAATCTTAGTTCATTAGTAAGAGGTCTTATTTTAAGTTCTAGACGTTCCATTATATCTCTTTCATGAGTCATATCGGTCATTGAAAGTAGTTTTCCTTTTATTGTAGTATATACGTCATCAAATGTTGGATAATTTTCACTCGTATATCTTGAAAAATCTGTATTAAAATTAATTCCAAATCTTTGATATGTTTCTTGAACTAATTCTATAAATAAATTAAGTACATCTTCTTCAATAGATGGATCATAATATTTCATAAAGGCTTTTAAAAATTGCAAAGTTTTAGTTAGTACTGTATAACCAAGTCCTGCTCTTACTTCGTCTTCATCAGCATCTATTAATACTTCAAGGGGATTTATTAAACCAAATTCTCCACCTTTTCCAAGATCTATTGTGTCTCCTCCGACAGCTTCGGCCATTTCTTTAAGTTCATTTTCTGGATCTATTGCTACTATTTTATAACTATTTCTAATTGCAGTTCTTAAAAGTAGTTTAGCTGCGGTTGATTTACCAGATCCTGATGTACCAAGTATTATCATATTGGCATTTACTCTGTTGTGTTCTTTTCTTGTTTGATATAAAAATTGATTAAACATAATTACACCACCAGAGAAATCTGTTCCAAGTAATACTGATGGTCCTGGGTCTTTAATGCTATCAAAAATATATGGATACATTCCAGCCATAGTTGGACTTGGCATAATGGTACCAATACGTTCTTCTACTTCTTGTTTTGGAAATACTGGTATTATTGATTTTAATACTTGTTCTTGTTCAAATCTTAGTGGTATAGCTCTAAGTTGCATAGCATCTAGATAATTTTTTATTTGAATTTTTCTTAAATCCAAGTCTTCTTTAGAATCAGCACTTACAATAATATGCATTTGGAAATCAAATGTTTTTGATTGTGCTGAAGCTAGTTGTTGAATAAACGTTTCAAGAGTTTCATAATCTTGTCTAATTGATTCTTGATAAGTAATATCTTTTTCTTCTTGATATCTAATTTTCATAGATGCTACTTCTTTACTTAACATTTTTGTTAGAGTAGAAAATGGCACAGGTATATGTTTTATTACTATTTTTACTCCTGGCATATTAGTTATATTAGATAGAAACCCTACTCCTACATAACGAGGATATCCTACAACTGTTAAAATTGTCATATATTTATCACTAGCAACTATCATATTACTAGATGTAAAATCAAGCCCCTTTGGAGCAACTTCACTCTTAAAAAAACTCATATTGGCATCACTCCTCCGGCTTCATATTTTTGTCCCCCATTTAAGAAATTATCTATTATCATTCTTAAATCATCATTGGTAGTTTGACTTGCAATAAGTCCTGCACTAGCAAGATTATTAATCATACTACGAAGTTTCTTTTGCATTAATTCAGCATTTTTTTCTTTAAATAGTATAAAGTATTCTGTGTCTACTACATTATTATTTATGAAGAATTCACCTTTATTTAAATCTTGGGCAATCATTTTTCTAATTCTTTGATCTTGAGTTTTATTATATAGTACTTGTAATTCAGCATTATAAACTGCAATATCTACTGGACGATCTGCTACAATTAACCAAAACTCATAATCAATAGTGTTATAGAAATTCATAAGTCCAATAAGTGCATTATCCATTGAACTTTGATCTAAAATAAAGATGTTTCGCGGTTGTATTTTTACTCCTGTTATCATTTCATTACGATTATTATACATTATACCATTATTAATAGCTTTCAAAGGTAACCAATTTTCTGTATACTTTGGATCGTTTTTTACTTGTTTGGACATAACTTTCCCTCTATTTTGAGGGGAAGTTTGTCTATTATTTTGATTCATATTTTGATTAATCTGCTGATTAATTTGATTATTTATCTGATTGTTCATATTGATAACACCAACCTCTCCATATATATTTTCTTCTATTAACAAAGTAGAATTTATACATCTCTTGAATGAAAACTCTTGTATTATGATAATTCGGTATTGGGAATACTAGAAATGCACAACTTCCAACAGGAAGAAGGGTTACTATGATAGCCCATATTTCTGTTACAGGGAGTAATAGAAGAAGTACAAACGATACTGATATTCCAACTAGCAATATTATCAAATCTACTTTTGTTAAAAATCCAAATATTAGTCCTTGCTTTTTACTATTAGCAGGTACTAAATAATTATAGTCCATGTAGTATCACATCCTTTTTATTATT
>CALVPC010000036.1 GCA_944350405.1 uncultured Bacilli bacterium | reverse complement strand
TAAAGATTATAGAAATCGTAAGGGCTATGGTAGTGAACTTTTAAGTGGTATTGATTTTTGTAATCGATTAATTTCTTTACATGAGTGTTTAATTGATTATGAAGACAACTATAATCTTGTTAGTAGGAAAAATAATGAGTCTAGAATACTTAATAATGTTTATTCTGATCAGATTAGAGATAATATATTTACTCGAGATGATAATTTATCTTTAGAGTCAGGTATTGAGAGAATTAGAAAGTATGATAATTAATCATACTTTTACTTTATTATTTTTAATATTAATGTTAAAATTGTTGTGGAGAGGATTGATATTATGAGAGTTATACCAAAAATTATGCCTGGTTTTATGGAACTTCTTCCTGAAGATCAAATTTTATTTAATAATATGTGTGATACTATACGTAAAGTATATGAAAAGTTTGGTTTTTTACCTCTTGATACGCCTATACTTGAATATTCTAATATTTTACTTGCTAAAGCTGGTGGAGAGACAGAAAAACAGATTTATAGATTTACTAAAGGTGAAAATGATATTTCACTTAGATTTGATCTTACTGTTCCTCTTGCTAGATATGTTTCTCAAAGATATAATGATTTAGTTTTTCCATTTAAGAGATATCAAATAGGAAAGGTGTATCGTGGCGAAAGACCTCAAAGAGGTAGGTTTAGAGAGTTTTATCAATGCGATATTGATGTTATTGGTGAAAATTTAAGTTTAATTTATGATGCAGAAATTCCTGCGATTATATATGATTTGTTTAAAGAACTTGATTTTGGTAAGTTTACTATTAGAATTAATAATCGTAAGATATTGAATGGTTTTTTTAAAGATCTTGATCTTGAAAATGAAGCTTCTTCAGTACTTAAAATAATTGATAAATTAGAAAAGATTGGTATAGATGAAGTGAAAAAAGAATTAAGTGAGTTAGAAATTTCTGATGATAAAATATCTAAAATAGAAAAATTTATTAGTATAACTGGTAGTAATGATGAGATATTAGATAGTTTAAAATCTTTAAATATAAGTAATGATCTTTTTCTTGAGGGACTTAATGATTTAGATATTGTTATTAAAAATATAAGACTGTTTGGAGTTAGTGAAGAATATTTTAATATTGATCTTACTATAGCAAGAGGACTTGATTATTATACAGGTACTGTATATGAGACTAAACTTGATAATTATCCATCTCTTGGTAGTGTTTGTTCTGGTGGGAGATATGATAATTTAACTCAATTTTATACTGATAAATGCTTCCAAGGTATTGGTATTTCTATAGGACTTACTAGACTTTTTTATCAACTTAAAGAAGCTAATATCGTGTCTAGTAAGGAAAAAAGTTTAATAAAGGTACTTATTATACCATTTTCTAATCAAAATATTAGTTATGCTATTAAAGTATCCAAAGTACTTAGAGATAGTAATATTATTTGTGATGTATATTATGATGATAAAGGTATTAAACAAAAAATGAAATATGCTAATCGTTTAGAAATACCTTATGTATGTATTATTGGAGACGATGAAGAGAAAATTGGTCAAATTACATTGAAAAATATGAAAACAGGAATGCAGGATACACTTTCAATTGAGAAAGCAATAGTTAAAATTAAATAATTAATATAACTTCTTATTCTAAATAATTAATAATAAAGCTTTTGTATAAGTTGTCAAAAGTAGTTAATACCATTAAATTATTGATATGAACCCGTTTCTTAGACAAAGGGAACGAGGTTTTTTTATATGAGTAAATAATCTATGAAGAGGAAATTTATATTTGAAAGTGTAGTTAGAATATTCAAAAAATTGAAAGCTGTAGTTTAAACAATTAATACTGGACAATAGAAGAAAAAGTAAAGGTTGTTAATGAACTACGGTTAACCAATTCATTAAAGATTTTTCTAAAAATATTTGGTGTAGCAAAATCACTCTATTATGCTTTATCAAATCCAGATAAAGATGATATAAATTACGAAATTATAAATAAAATAAAATAAAAGAAATATTTCTTAATAATAAAGCAAGATATAGTTATTGTAGAATTACATTGGCATTAAAAAATCAAGGTTATAATATAATATTAATCATAAAAAGTTTATAGACTAATAATTAAATTAAGTTTAAACCCTATGACAAGAAAAAATATTCTTTTTATAAAGTATTGGTTGGGAAGATAGCTGATAATTATATTAAGTGTGAATTTTATACAGAGAAACCAAATCAAAAATGGTATACATATGTAACTGGATTTAATTTTTGTGGAGAAAAATTCTAGTTATTATCAATATCAGATGGCTTTAATCAAAAAGTAATTGCTATAATACTTATAAATTGCTTAATTTTGAACAAATTAATGATATACTTAATAAAGTATTTAATACAAATAGCTTATAAAAATCCATAATTAAAAGCTTAAAATATAATTATAGAGATAGAGATTAAAAAAATATTTTTTTTAATTCTCATCATAATGTTCTATAAAAGAATGTTTACCATTATTGTCTTTAAATCCCAAAACTGTATCAATATTTACATTTTCACTACTGCGCAAAATATGAATATCGATATTTTTATCTAAAAGCCTTAAAGAATTTATTAAATTCTTTATTTCTTTTCTCTTACCAACTTGTTTTTTAGTAATAGTACAAGCACAATCTAGAAACTCTAAACCACAATGATTTTTCCAGCTTATAATATCATTTTCTTTAACATAATAAAGAGGCCTAATAAGTTCCATACCTGAAAAATTTGTGCTTTTAAGCTTAGGCATCATAGTTTTATACTCACCTGCATAAATAATATTTAACAAAATAGTTTCAATTACATCATCAAAATGATGTCCTAGCGCTATTTTATTACATCCTAACTCTTTAGCCTTGGCATATAAAGCTCCTCTTCTTTTTCTAGCACATAAATAACATATAGAATCAGTATTTTTTATTTGAGAAAAAATATTACTTTGGAAAATAATAGCATCTATTCCCAAAATATCTAAATTTTCTTTTATCTTTTTAAGATTATCAGAAGTATACCCAGGGTCCATTACAATAAAGACCAAATCGAATTTATATCTACTATGAACTTTCAATTCTTGCATACATTTTGCCAGCAAAAAAGAATCTTTCCCCCCAGAAATACAAACAGCAATTTTATCACCGTCAGAAATCATTTTAAATTCTTTAATACCTTTTAAAAACCTTCCAAATATTCTTTTTTTATAACTAGTAATAATACTTCTTTCAATATCTTTTAATTCCATCAATTAATCCCTCATTTATATATTATTACTATATCATATATAAAGCAAAACAACAAATTACTTTATATAATTTTTAAACAAAATATGTGTTTAGAAAATTAAATAAATCATGACAATAGTAGTTGCAGTATTTTTAATTAGTAAAGATGTACCAGTAGAGATAATTTATTATAATTCATTTTTTTCGGTATGCATACCGTTTAAATAGTTACATTATTTGTGTAAAATTTTTAAAATCTTTAGTTAAAACATAAAATAAAATATGTAAATATGTTATACTAATAATATATTATGTAAAAGAAAGTGGTGTATAAAAATTTATGAATCAAATATTAAAGTTTAAAAATAGAAAAATTATAGTAGCGTTGCTTATTATAATGTCATTTTTTATAGGATATAATGTTGATGCATTGTCAATGGGGAGGGTCACTAATCAATTTGGTGCAATTATTCGAATTGGTCCAAGTATTGAATATAGTAAAATCACAAAATTAACATATCAAGATACTGTGCCAATTATTAGTATTATTAAAACACCTGCTACGAGTAAATGCTCATCTGGATGGTACAAATTAAATTATAATGGAACTATAGCTTATTCATGTAGTAGTAATTTTTCCATTTCTAATTATACTTTAAAGGTTGATTCAACTACTGGAGTTAATATAAGAATTGGTGCAGGAACTAAATATGATGTATATAAGCACCTTCTTAACAATAAGCTTTTAACATTAAATTCTACTAAAAAAATTTCTGGTGGTGGTTGTACTGGTGGATGGTATAAACTGAATTATGATGGTAGTACTAGTAGATATATATGTAGTGATTATACTGATAATTTTAATAGCAAAAGCAATGTTATTGTTACTACACAAAATGGTGCTTCTGTCAAAACTTCTACTACCACCACTTCAAGTATTGCAAAACTCAAATATGGTCAAGCATTGACTTTGTATAGCACTTCAAAATATAAAGCTAATAATTGTTCAGAAGGTTACTATAAAGTGTATTATCAAGGACAAGTAAGATATATATGTGGTAATAGTGTCCTTAATTCTCAAAATAATGGAACTATTCAATCATTAAAAGGTGGTGCTATTAGAACAGGACCTGGTACTGAATATTTAAAAATTATTACCTTTAATTATGGCGATAATGTTACGCTTGAAGACACTACAAAATATGAGGGTACAGGATGTCCTGCTGGATGGTATAAAATTAAATTAAATGGATATTATCGTTATATATGTAGTAGTAGCGTTTCAACTTCACCTTATTCTACAACTGTTAAAGGACATTCTTCTATGATTGTTAGAACAGGGCCTGGTACTGAATATTTAAAAATTACTACTTTAAAGGAAGATGATCTTCTTATACTAGATAGTAATAAAAAATATGAGGGCACAGGATGTCCTGATGGTTGGTATAAAATATCTGTAAATGGTTATTCTCGTTATGTATGCAGTACTTATACTGAAATTAACCAAGAGGCTAATCGGAATTCAAGTAATTCATCTAATGATAAAACAATGACAAAAGTTTCTTTAAACTCTTCATCGCATTATTATACAACTAATACATGGAATTATAAGATAAGCGAGAATTATGCTAATGTAAGATCTTCTTCTTCGAGTACATCTACTCTTAAAGATGTAATATATTTAGGTACTGAAGTTAAACCTATGAGGACATCTGGTGATTATACTAAAATTTCATATTATAATAATAAAACTGGGTGGGTTCTTACAAGTTTAATTGAAAAATATAGTGATGTTACTAAAACTAACTCTACATATTGCACTCAACTTAAAAATGCTGGTTTTCCAGAAAGTTATTGCCCATATCTATCATATTTACATTCAAAACATCCAAATTGGATCTTTATCGCTGAGCAAACTGGAGATACATTCAAAAATGCTGTTATTAATGAATCAGAAAAAAATTACACAACATTAACTGAATCTGTTTATTTGGCATCTGGTAATCCAAATGATATAGCTGAAAATCCAAATTGGAGAGTAGCATCAGATGCTTATATTGCTTATATGATTGATCCAAGAAACTATTTAAATGAGAAAAATATCTTTGTATTTGAATCATTAAGTTATAATGAAAATTATCATACTAAATCTGCAGTAAGAAGTGTTTTGGATGGCACATATTTGGATACTGATACTTATGCTTCTTATTTTGTTAATGCTGGTCAATCTTATGGAGTAAGTCCAATTCATTTAGCTAGCAGAGTCAAGCAAGAAGGCGGTACAAATAGTAATTATGCTGCTGTATCTGGAACTGTAACGGATAAATGGCAAGTAACTACTTCTGGTTATGTATGTAGTAGGAACACTACTTTATCTGGTTCTAAATTAATTGTATCATCAGGTCATTATGTAGTGGTTAGAACAGGACCCGGGACTAATAATGTAAGCTTGAAATTATCTAATGGTAATACAATGACTGCTAATAAAAATGATGATATTATTATTGCAAGCACTAAAAAATATGATGGTCAAGGATGCGAGGAAGGTTGGTATAAAATTAAAAGTGTTTCTAAATCTTTGAAAGGATATTATAATTATTATAATATTGGCGCTTATGGTGATAATCCTGTAATTCGTGGAATTGCAGCGGCGGCTGGTTTTGTTGATAATTTAGATGGAACACCATGGAATACTAGAAAAAAAGCAATAACATATGGAGCTAAATTTATTGCTGAGGGTTATATTAACAAAGGACAGGATACATTATTTTATCAAAAATTTAATGTTGGACCAAATACTGCGCAAAAATATACTCATCAATATATGACTAATATAATAGCACCAGCAAGTGAAAGTTTATCTACTTATTATCTTAATAATAATTCGACTGCTTATGTGTTTAAAATTCCTGTATACGAGGATATGCCTACTGAACATACTTCTCATCCACCTGTTGGAAGTATAACTGCTCACTTAAACACTTTGAAATAAAATTTGGAGGTTTTTATGATGAAATATTTATTTTTATTAATTGGTTTACTTATGTTTATTCCTTATGGTGTTCAAGCGGATACTAGTATTGACATAACTTCTTCTAAAAAAAATATTAGTATCAACGATACTATTACTATTTATGTAGATATAAGTAGTGATGATTCTATTGGATATTATGAGTATACTCTTGATTATAATCATAGTAAATTAAAACTTACTAGTGGATCTTCTTACAACGTAAATAGAACTAATGATCAAATAACTAAGAAAATAACTAGAAGTTTTAAATTTAAAGCACTTGCAAATGGTTCAAGCGATATATCTGTAAAAGCATATGCTGTTACAGATATATCAAATAACAATCTCAAAGTCAAAGTTAATCCTACTACTATTTCTATTTCTGATTCTGATGATAGCATCAATGATAATGCTTCTAATTATTTATCTTCTTTAGAAGTTAAAAATTATAAATTAACTCCTGAATTTGATGAAAAAATCAATGATTATAATCTTGTAATTTCTGACGATGTAAATGAAATAACAATTATAGCAACAGCGTTGAATGAAAATTCTGAAATTCAGGGTGATGGTATTGTACAGGTTAATCCTGGAGATAATAAAATCGAAGTTAGTGTAAAAAATGATGATGGCGAAAAAAATGTTTATACTATATTAGTCACTGTTAATGACAATGATTCAATTAAAGAAATAATATTTGCTGAAACTACTTTTATTCCACTTGAAAATTCTAATATACCAAAAAATTATATTAAAGATACAACAATCATAAATGGTATGCAAGTTGATTGCTATAAATTATCCGAAAATTCTGAGTATTGTTTAATATATGGCATGAATTCTAACACTGGAGAAGAGGGTTGGTATTCTTACTATGAAAAAGATAATACTATTCAAAAATATAATGATGGTATAGATGAATATTATGAAAATGAAATAAAAGATTTACAATTTTTAATATATATTCTTGGAGGAACAATTATATTTTTTGGAATATTAGTCATTATTTTCACTATTAAATTAAATCAAAAAAAGAATTTATCAATTGCTAAGTCATTAAAATGATTTTAGTTATTCATTTGTTTAAATATAAGTATATTTTTGATTATTCATTGCTTAATCTTCTCTATATACTTATATAAGTTAAATTTTAAAGCAGTTAATATATGATGTGTTAACTGCTTTTTTATTTTTTTATGTTTAAAAAATTTTAATATTTTAAATAAACTCTATAGCAAGAAATTTGTTTATATTTGTTTTTATATAAAATGATAAATTGAGGCAAAAAACAAACAAAATATATTGCAATAATATAAATTATTTGCTATACTATAAATACCAAGATACATATTGTAAAAACCGTACAAGTAACGATACGGGAGTCAAAAAACTATTTTGTGTTGAATACTTAAGTTTTTTAAGGATCCTAAGAAATAGAATATGACACCCACCTGTAATTAAACAGGTTTTTCGTAGAAGTGTCTTGGTTTTTGTTTGCAATTTTATTTACAACTTATATAATTTCTTATATAATTATAAGCGGAGGAGTAAAGTTATGAATCGAAGTAAATTAAGAGAAATTATTATTAAAATTTTATATCAGATTTATATATATGATAGTAAAAATATTACTTATGATATTGATTTACTTATTAAGGAACAATTGGAATATGAAAATGAATTTTTAGATAGTTCTGTTAAGGGAGTAATTAAGAATCAACAAGAAATTACTAATATTGCTAATAAGTATATGAAAGATTGGAATATTGATAGAGTTAGTAAGGTGGATAAAGCGATAATTTCTTTAGGCATATATGAATTATTATATACTGATACTCCTAATATTGTGGCAATAAATGAAGCTGTAGAACTTTCTAAGAAATATAGTGATGATAAAGTAGTTAAAATGATAAATGGTATTTTAGATAACGTTATGCATAGTGAGATAAAGAATGAATGATAAATATTTAACAGTATCTCAGATTAATAAATATATTAAATATAAATTTGATTCTGATCAAAATTTAAATACCGTTTATTTGAAAGGTGAAATAAGTAATTTTAAAAATCATACTTCGGGGCATCTTTATTTTACGTTAAAGGATGAGAGTAGTAGAATACTGGCAGTTATGTTTAAATCTAATGCTATGAAAGTAAATTTTAATCCAGCAGATGGCGATAATGTTTTAGTGGTAGGCCGTATAAGTTGTTATGAGGCTAATGGTGCTTATCAAATATATGTTGATGAAATGCTTCAGGATGGTATTGGTAATTTGTATGTTGAATTTGAAAAGCTTAAGAAAAAACTTAATGAAAAAGGATATTTTAAAGAAGAATATAAAAAGCCTATACCAAGATTTCCTAAAAAAATAGGGGTTATAACTGCTTCGACTGGTGCAGCGATAAGAGATATTATAACTACAATTAATAGAAGGTATCGTTTAGCAGAGGTTATTTTGTTACCTTCTTTAGTACAAGGAGAGGGTGCTAAAGAAGATATTGTGAAAAATATTAAATTAGCTAATTCTCTTGATTTGGATGTAATAATTTTAGGACGTGGTGGTGGCTCTATTGAAGATTTATGGGCGTTTAATGAGGAAATAGTTGCTGATGCTATATTTAATTCTACTATTCCAATAATAAGTGCAGTTGGGCATGAAATAGATTTTACTATTAGTGATTATGTAGCTGATTTAAGAGCTCCGACTCCAACGGCTGCAGCAGAACTTGCTGTACCTAATACTACTAATTTAATAAATGATATTAAACAAAATGAACTTAGACTTATTAAGTCTATAAATAATAAATTAGAATTATGTAAAAATAAATTAGATGCTTTATTAGGATCATATATATTAAAAAATCCTGTGAGTATTTATGAGACAAAGATGCAAAAGCTTGATGTATTAACTGATAAGCTTGTTATGTATACTAATAGTTTGGTTGATAGCTCTTCATCTAAATTTAAAACTTTATATGAAAAGCTTAATATTTATATTAATAATTTAATTGATACTAAAGGATATAAATTTACTTCATTAATAGATAAATTAGAAGCATTAAGTCCTATTAAGACATTAAAAAGGGGTTATTCTATTACTACTTATAATGATAATATTATTACTAATATAAATAATTTAAAAGTGGGGTTTATTATTAAAACTAAAATTGATAATGGAGAGATAACTTCAAAAGTTATGGAGGTAAAGGTTGAAAAATAAAACTTAAAAATTAGTACGCAAAAAAGATTTTGTGAAAAAACGCAAAATTTCAAGTTTATAAT
>CALVPC010000035.1 GCA_944350405.1 uncultured Bacilli bacterium | reverse complement strand
GCTTGAGAGTAATTATAATGAGCTTAATCTTTCTAAAGATATGATGCATAGATATATAAATAGTAATTTTTCTGGTGGTGAGAAGAAAAAGAACGAGATTATACAAATGAAAATGTTAAAACCGAGATTTTTAATTTTAGATGAGCTCGATTCTGGACTTGATGTTGATAGTTTAAAAACAGTATGTCAAGTTACTAATCAATATATTTTAGATAGTCATGCTTCAGTGCTTCTTATTACTCATCATAATAAGATATTAGATTTTATTAAGCCAGATTATATACATATTTTAATAAATGGTAAGATTGTAAAAACTGGTGATTTTTCTTTGGCACGTATTATTGAAGAAAATGGTTATAAAAGTTTTGAAAGTAGTGAATCGATACAAGAAGAGGAAACGTTATATGAATAAAATAGAAGTAAGGGATGAGACTCTAGAAAAGATTATTAAACTTAGTGAAGATACTGTAATATTTTATGAAAATTGTAATATTGATGTAAAATATGAAGTAACTAGTGATATTAAAGTTTTTATGTATGTTTATAATTCAGTAATTAATGGTTCTTATGATATAAGTAGTAATTTTAGTTTTAATGTTTTTGCTGTAGATAGTAGTGTTAGTTTAAAATTAGATTTAAATCGTGAAGATATAAATTTAGATTATGTTTATAGTACAATTAATGAACATGATAATAGTTATGAGATTACAGTAAATCATAATTGTAAAAATCAGATAAGTAAAGTTATTAATCATGGTATAAATTTAGATAGTAATAAATTGAGTTTTGTCATAAATACAGTTATTCCTAAAGATAGTATTAAGATTTGTGCCAATCAAGATAGTAAAATAATATTAGTTAGAGATGGATCTGGTAAAATAGATCCAAATCTAATAATAGATAATGATGATATTAATGCTAATCACTCGGCTTATATTGGTGATTTTAAAGAAGAAGATATTTTTTATATAAAATCGAGAGGTATTTCCCTTAATGATGCAAGAAAGCTTCTTGCTAAAGCATTTTTAATTGGAAAAATGAAGTTATCTTATAAAGAGATAAATATCATACTAGAAAAATTAGATTTGTATTGGAGGTGATAAGATGAATCGTGAAGATTTTGAAATATTAAAGTCTGATATAATATTTTTTGACAATAATGCTACGACATTTAAGCCTAAAGAAGTAGTGGATGCTGTTGTAGAATATTATACAAAGTATACTTCTAATGCTCACAGAGGTGACTATAAGACTAGTCTTAAAGTTGATATGCGTTATGAAGAAGTGAGAGAACTTGTTAAGGATTATATTAATGCTGAAAGTTCAAAGGAGATAGTTTTTACAAGTGGTGCTACGGATTCTTTGAATATGGTTGCTTTTGGTTTTTTTAAGAATATATTGAAAAAAGGTGATGAAGTTCTTATTACTAAATTAGAACATGCTTCTAATGTACTGCCTTGGCTTGAGTTAGAAAGTGAAATTGGTATTAAGGTAAAATATGCTAAACTTGATGAAAACTTAAAGCTTACTCCAAAAAGTTTAGAAGAATCTCTTACAAAAAATACTAAGTTAGTTTCTTTAGCTCATGTTACTAATACTATTGGAGATGTTAGAGATATAGAAAAAATTGGAGAGATTTTAAAGAAAAAAAACATTTATTTTGTGGTAGATGCTGCTCAAAGTATTGGACATAGAAAGATTGATGTTAGACGCAGTAATATAGATTTTTTAGCATTTTCTGGTCATAAGATGTTAGGCCCAACTGGAGTAGGGGTGCTTTATGGAAAATATGATTTGTTAGTTAAAATGCATCCTACAAGAGTGGGCGGAGGTATGAATAGTTATTTTGAAAGTGATGGATCTTTTATGTATCATGAACCTCCTTCTAAGTTTGAAGCAGGTACAGGCAATATTGCTGGAGTAATTGGTCTTGGTAGTGCTATAAAATATATAAATAAAGTAGGACTTAAAAATATAGAAAAGCATGATCAAGAATTAAAAGATTATTTGCTTAAAAGACTTCTTGAAGTGGAAAACGTGACAGTACTTAATAAAAATGCTGAATCTGCTAATATTTTATTTAATATTGATGGGGTATTTCCACAAGATACTGCAGTGTATTTAGATCATTATAATATATGTGTTCGTGCTGGTAATCATTGTGCTAAACTTTTAAAAGATGAATTAGGTATTAAAAATACTTGTAGAATATCTTTATATTTATATAATACAAAAGAAGAGATTGATAAACTAATTGAAGTATTAAAAAATTCTAAAAACATATTTGAAGTGGTGATATAATGGATAAAAATTTAAGAAGAGAAATTATACTAGATAATTTTCAAAATCCTTTTCATAAAAAAGATGGTACTTTTGATGGATATATAAAAATAAATACTAATAATGAATCGTGTATTGATAATTTAGATATTTATTTTAAAGTAGAGGGTGGTTATATTATTGATGCATATTTTAATGGTGAAGCCTGTGCAATATCTACTAGTGCTACTTCTATTATGTTAAGGAGACTTATTGGGAAAACGATATTAGAGGCAGAAAATCTTCTTAAAAATTATCAAAATATGATAAATGAAAAACCATATGATGAAAACTTATTAGAAGATCTTATTGTATATGATGAAATATATCTTCAACCTAATAGAAAAAATTGTGCTCTTTTACCAAGTAAGGCTATAGAAAGATTAGTAAAGGATTTGAAAAAATGATAATTAAAGGAATAGATGAAAGTAAAATAAAGAATATTTCAAAGTTTAAAGGTGAAAGTTTGGATATATTAGATTATCGTTTAAGATGTTATAATCTTTTTAAAAATATGTCTCTTCCATCATTTGGTCCAAAGATTGATATAAATTTTGATGATATTTTATATTATGAGATGAATGATAATGCTTTAACTGATGATTGGAATAACATAAATGTAGATGTTAAAAATGAATTTGATTCTTTAGGTGTTTTAGAATCAGAAAATCATATGGATGGGATTGGCGTTCAATATCAAAGTGAAGTTATTTATCATAATATGTTAAGAGAGCTTGAAGAAAAAAATGTTATTTTTACTTCTATTGAAGAGGCATTTAGAAAATATCCTGAGTTGGTATGGAAATACTTTTCTAAGATAGTTAAGCCAGAAGAAAATATATTCACTGCTTTAAATGGTGCAGTATTTTCTGGAGGAAGTTTTATTTATATTCCAAAAAATACAAAACTTGATAGACCTCTTCAAAGTTATTTTAGAATTAATCGTAAAGATTTAGGGCAATTTGAAAGAACTCTTATTATTGTTGATGATAATAGTAGTCTACATTATATTGAAGGATGTACTGCCAGGAGTTATTCTACTAGTAATTTGCATGCAGGTGTTGTAGAGATTTATGTTGGTAAAAATAGCACATGTAGATATTCTACTATTCAAAATTGGGCTACTAATGTATATAATTTGGTAACAAAAAGAGCTTTAGTGCTAGATTCAGGAAAAATGGAGTGGATAGATGGTAATATAGGTTCTTATAAAACTATGAAATATCCTTGTTCTGTTTTAAAGGGTGATAATTCAAGTAGTACTTGTATTACTATAAGTATGGCTAAAGAAGGTCAACATCAAGATAGTGGGGCAAAGATGATACATATTGGTAAAAATACTAATAGTAATATAATTTCTAAAAGTATAGCTTTAGGTGGTGGTAAGGCTGATTTTAGAGGTAAAGTAGAAATAAAAAAAGATGCTTCTAATTCTAATTCAATAATTAAATGTGATTCTCTTATTTTAGATAGAAAGTCTAGTAGTGATACATTTCCTATAAATATAGTATCTAATGGAACTAGCTTTATTGAACATGAAGCTACAGTATCTAGAATAAGTCAAGAAAAGTTATTTTATTTAATGAGTAGAGGTCTTAGTGAAGATGAGGCTATTGATTTAATAATACTTGGATTTACTGATAGATTTAAACAAGAACTTCCTATGGAATATGCAGTAGAGCTTAATCAACTGTTAAAACAAAATTTATAATATTTTAAAAAACTTGTAACTTTAATATTTTAAGTTTTATATTTTAAACAATTAGAAAATTCCCTTTGGGGAATTTTTATTTTTTTTTATATTTTTTAATATAAGTATTTTAGTTAACGTTTTGCATTTTAAAAAATAGTTTTTTATACTTTAAAAAAGGAGGTGAGATATGTTAAATCAAGTGGTTTTGGTTGGTAGACTAGTAAGTGATCCAGAAGTTAAAGAAACTTCTAGTGGAACTTCTATTTCAAGGATAACTTTAGCAGTTCCTAGAAGCTATAAGAATATAAATGGGGAATATGAGACAGATTTTATAAGTTGTGTTTTATGGAAACTTATGGCCATTAATACTAAAGAGTATTGCAGAAAAGGTGATATAGTTGGAGTAAAAGGTAGAATTGAATCTAATGTTTATGAAAAAGATGGTGATAAGAAATATTCTATTAATGTTATTGCTGAAAAAGTCACTTTTTTATCTAATAGTAAGCAAAATTAAGCAGATTATTATCTGCTTTTTTTATTATAAAATTTATAAAAATTACATAAGTATTACACAAAAACTACAAAAATAATGATTATTATTTATTTATAATTATGAAAGGAGAGAAGATGAAAAGTATTACAAAATGGATTTTAATAATGATTATTATTTTAATAATTGTAACTTTAATTGTTGTTTTATTATGGCGTTATAAAAGTAGAGATTCAAATGTAGAGTTTTTAAATAATGATGAAGATGTTATCAATTTAAGTAATTATGATAATGATTTTTTGATTAGTTCTGCTGGTACATATGAAGTTTCTGGTAGTTTTACTAATTCTATAATTATAGATGCTGAAGGTGAAGAAGTAAATTTAGTTTTAAATAACGTTACTATAGAAAATGATGAGAGTGCAGCGATTATTGGTAAAAATTTGAATTCACTTACTATAACTTTAAAAGATGGTTCTATTAATAGACTATCAGATGGTGGATCTAGTGATTATGATGGCTGTATTTATTCTAATAGTAAATTAATAATAAATGGGACTGGTAGTTTAGAGGAAAATGGTAGTCAATTAGAAGGAGAAGGTATAGCTACTTTGGATAATGATATAACTATTGAGTCTGGGAATATAGCAATTACTTCCAATGATGATGGTATAAATGCTGGTGGAGATATTGGTGGTTTGATTACTATTAACGGAGGAAGTTTATATATAGATGCTTTGGGTGATGGTATTGATTCCAATAATAATGCTGTAATAAATGGTGGTAATATATTTGTTATTGGTAGTGAAAATGGTGGTAATTCTGCTATTGATACAGAAAATGGCTATGAGATTAATGGAGGTATGGTTATAGCACTTGGTACTGATATGATTGAAAATCCTGATAGCGCTGGTCAAAAAGCTATTTCTATTACACTTGATAATACGATAGATGAAGATAATATTGTGACACTAGTTAATGAAGAGTTAGAAGAGATTGTATCATTTTCTTCAGTTAAATCATTTAAGACTATAATTATATCAACTTCATTAATAGAAGATGGTACGTACTCTTTATATCAAAATAATATTCATAGTGGTACATTAAGTAATGGAGTATATTTAGATGGAGAAGTTACACTAAATGATATAGTAGAAATTGATGGAAATACTGATATTGCTGTTAGTTCTGACATAACTATTATTGGAAATAATACTTTATCAATGCCTGAAATGAGATAATTCAAATGAAAAAAGCAAAAAAAAGAGTAATTTTGTTGAAATTGCTCTTTTTTTATGTTACAATGCTTATATAAAATAAGGAGGCAGAAATATGGAGGATAATAAAACAATTTTAACTATTCATAAATCAGATGGTACTACTGAAGAAGTTGAAGAAGTGGTAAGCTTTGAATTTAATGATACGAAAAAACGTTATTTAGTATATACAAAAAACGAAGTAGACGCTAATGGTAATGTAACAATTTATGTTACAGAAGTTGTTACGGATAATATGGGAACAAGATTTCTTGGCGTTGAAACTGATGAAGAATGGGCAAGGATTAAAGATGTTCTTAGACAACTTGCTAAGAAGGAAGAAGCATAGGGAGGTTTATGATGGAAAATATTACATTTGTAAGCGCAAAAGAATACGGGGAAAAAATTACTGCTATTTTTGATGCTAAAAAATTAAAAACTAGAGAACATGATTTTTTAAATATTAGTAGTTATAAAGTTATACCTGAAGAAAAGATAGATGATACTAGTTTAGATATTGATACTTCTAACGTTCATACTCCTGAAGTAGAAGAAGAAGCAGTTAGTTTACATACAATGGATATTCCTAATATACCTGATTTATCTGAAAATGTTTATGGATCTCATATTGAAGAGGAAGTTGATACAGATAAAATTAAGGAAATTACAACTAAATTAGAAGATAGTTATAAGGGAGTTAATCCATCTATTTCTCATTTATCTAGTAAAGTTGATGAATCTGTTAAAGAAGAATCTAAGGAAACAAAAGAAATTACAAAAGAAGATTTTGAAAAAGAACTTAATTTAGATAGTTATGATACTAAAATTGCTGCATATAAGGATGGTATTAAGGTTAAATATAATGCTTTGTGTAGTGATGTAAATGATAAACAAAGAGAAATTGATACAATAACTGCAGAATATACTAAAGAGGTTGATGTTAGTTCTAAATTACAAGATGAAAAGAAAAATCTACAAAATATTTTAAATGGTATTAATGGTATAGATTTAAGTTTCTTACCAAAAGATAAGGATGATCTTGATAATGCTGTAATTAGTTCTCTTACTGCATTATTTACTGATAGAAGAGATAAGTATAATGCTGTAACTCAAGAAGTTAAAAATAGTGATGAAAGAAAGAAAAATTTAGGAAAAGAAGAAATGGCTGCTCGCGATCAGTTAAAATCTCTTAAAGGTAGAGTTGTTAGTTTTATTGATGAGTATTATCCTCGTATAATTGATGCTAATGAAAAAGATGCTGAACTTAAAGCTTTATATGGAGAGATAACTGAATTTACTGGTATAAAGGATGAACCAAAGCCTGATAAAATGACTGTATTTAGTATAGAAAATCTTATGGAAAAACAAAGGGATGATAATACTCATGTTTCTACTAATTCAAATTCTGTTAATGTTAATCCTTTTAATGATTTACGTGCTAATGAAATTGAACAAACTTTTAGAAGAGCTATGTAGCTCTTCCTTTTTTTTAAAAATTATAGTATAATGAATAAGGTGATATAAATGAAAAAAATAATGGATGGTAACAAGGCTTGTGCTACTGTTTCATATAAATTTACAGAAGTAGCAAGTATTTATCCTATTACACCATCTTCTCCAATGGCTGAGCATATTGAAAAATTTTCTGCAGATGGTGATAAAAATTTTTTTGGTGATAAAGTAAAAGTTGTAGAAATGCAAAGTGAAGCTGGTGCAGCAGGTACTATTCATGGACTTTTACAAAATGGAGTGCTTGCTAGTACTTATACAGCTAGTCAAGGATTATTACTTATGATACCTAATATGTATAAAATTGCTGGAGAACTTCTTCCATGCGTTATAAATGTAGCAGCACGTACTGTAGCTACTCATGCTTTATCAATAATGGGTGATCATAGTGATATTTATGCTGCTAGGAGTACAGGTTTTGCATTTTTAGCTTCTAGTTCAGTTCAACAAGTTATGGATTTAACTAGTGTTTCATATCTTTCTGCTATAAAGGGGAGAATTCCATTTTTAAATTTTTTTGATGGATTTAGAACTTCGCATGAATATAATAAAATTGATGTTATTGATTTAGAAAAAGTAAAAAAACTTATTGATATTAAAGCACTTGATAATTTTAGACAAAGATCTCTTGATATTAGTAATCCTTCTACTCGTGGTACTAATCAAGGTGATGCTATTTATTTTGAAAATATGGAATCAAGAAATAAATATTATGATAGCTTGCCAGATATTGTTGATGATTATATGAAAGAAATTAATAATATTACAGGGAGAGATTATAAACCATTTAATTATTATGGAAATAAAAATGCTAGTCATATAATTGTTGCTATGGGTTCTGTTTGTGAGACAATTAAGGAATATATTGATTTATCTAATGATAATAATATTGGTTTAATTGAAGTTCATTTGTATAGACCATTTTCGTCTAAATTTTTCTTGAAGGTATTACCTAAATCAGTTAAAAGAATAGCTGTTCTAGATAGAACTAAAGAACCTGGAGCAGGTAAGGAACCACTTTGTTTAGATGTAGAGGATATAGTTAAAACATTTGATTTAGATATTGAAGTAGTCGGTGGAAGATATGGCTTATCGTCTAAAAATACTAATTTAAATGACATTGAAGCTGTATATAATTATTTAAATACAGATTCTATAAGAACTTTTACTATAGGTATAAATGATGATGTTACTAATCTGTCACTTGAAAGAACTAATACAATATTTAATAAAGATTATGATGAAATGTTAATATATGGATATGGTTCAGATGGAATGGTAACAACTTCTAAAGATATTTTAACTATAGTAGGAGAAAATACTGATAAGTTTGTTCAAGGTTATTTTGAATATGATTCTAAAAAGAGCGGTGGTGTTACTAAAAGTCATTTAAGATTTAGTAATAATCCTATTAGAAGTACTTATTATGTAGAAAATCCAAAAATTGTTGTGTGTTCCAAAGATACATATTTAAATAAATTTGATATGATTGATAATATTCTAGATAATGGTGTGTTTATTTTGAATACCGAACATGATAATATAAAGCTTCCTAAAAATTATATTGATATTATTAAGAGACGTAATGTTAAAGTATATACAATAAATGCGTCAGAAATAGCTAGAATAAATGGTATTCCTAATAAAATTAGTATAATTATGGAAATGGTTATTATGTATTTAGCTAATTTAATGGATATAAAAGATGCTAAAAAATATATTGAAGATATGGTTAGAAAGAATTTTTCTAAAAAGGGTGAAGATGTTGTAAATTCTAATTTAAAGGCTTTAGAGAATGCTATTAGTTCTATAAAAGAAGTGGATATTGATACAATTTTAGAACTTGATAGAGAAGAAGTTAAGGATAATATTTTTTCTCTTTTAGAACATGATAAGAAAGATAAAATAAAAGTTAGTCATTTTAATTCTTATGATGATGGTGTTTATGATGCTGGTACTTCAAAGCTTGAAAAAAGGGGTTTATCTAGTATTATTCCTCACTATATTAGTGATAAATGTATAATGTGTAATATGTGTTCTTTTGTTTGTCCTCATGCTGTTGTAAGGCCATATCTTTTGACAAAAGAAGAATATGATAATGCTCCAATAGAGGTGAAGGAAGATGCCAAGGAAGCTAAAATAAAAGATCATGATTTGATGTTTACTATTGGTATTTCAACTTATGATTGTACAGGTTGCTCTCTTTGTGCTAATATTTGTCCAACTAAAGCGATTGAAATGGGTAAAATAAAGGATAGAGAGCAAGTAAAATATAGCTATCTTGAAAAAATAGAAGAAAAAAGAGTTTTGGATACTAATACAGTAAAGGGTAGTCAGTTTGTAAAACCTTTATTTGAATTTAGTGGTGCTTGTGCAGGATGTGGTGAAACTCCATATTTGAGGCTTATATCTCAATTATTTAAAGATAATATTATAGTAGCTAATGCTACGGGATGTTCTTCTATATACGGGGCATCACTTCCTAGTACTCCTTGGAGTGCACCTTGGGTTAATTCTCTTTTTGAAGATAATGCAGAATTTGGATATGGAATAAAAGTTGCAGATCGTTTTATGAAAGATAGAATAAGAAATATTATG
>CALVPC010000034.1 GCA_944350405.1 uncultured Bacilli bacterium | reverse complement strand
AACAGATGAATATTTAGAAGTTGCAACAACAAGACCAGAAACATTATTTGGTGATACCGCCGTAGCAGTATCTCCTAAAGATGAAAGATATAAAAAATATGTTGGAAAGAATGTAATACTACCAATTGTTAACAAGAAAATACCAGTAATTGAAGATGAACATGCAGATCCAGAATTTGGAACAGGAGTAGTAAAAATAACACCAGCTCATGATCCAAATGACTTTGAAGTAGGAAATAGACATAATTTAGAAAGAATAAAAGTAATAAATCCAAACGGAACAATGAATGAAAATGCTGGTAAATATCAAGGATTAGATAGATTTGAATGTAGAAAAGAATTAATAAATGATTTAAAAAATCAAAATTTATTAATAAAAATAGAAGAAATAACCCATAATGTTGGACATTCAGAAAGAACAGATGCTATGGTTGAACCATATCTATCAAAACAATGGTTCGTAAAAATGAGACCGTTAGCTGACCGAGTTTTAGAAAATCAAAAAAATAAAGATACCAAAGTAAATTTTATCCCAGAAAGATTTGAAAAAATAATGAATCACTGGATGGAAATTACTTATGATTGGTGCATATCAAGACAACTTTGGTGGGGTCATCAAATTCCTGCTTGGTATAAAGATGACGAAATATATGTTGGATTAACAGCGCCACAAGAAGAAGGATGGATACAAGATGAAGATGTATTAGATACCTGGTTTTCAAGTGCATTATGGCCTTTTTCAACATTAGGATGGCCAGAAGAAACAGAAGATTTCAAAAGATATTATCCAAACAATGTATTAGTAACCGGCTATGACATAATACCATTTTGGGTTAATAGAATGACTTTTCAAGGCTTAGAATTTACTAATAAAAGACCTTTTAAAGATTGTTTAATCCATGGGCTCATAAGAGACAAACAAGGAAGAAAAATGTCCAAATCATTAGGAAATGGCGTAGACCCAATGGATGTTATCGATAAATATGGTGCAGATTCTTTAAGATACTTTCTAACAACTAACTCAGCTCCAGGACAAGATTTAAGGTATGATGAAGAAAAAATTGCTTCGACATGGAATTTTATCAATAAATTATGGAATGCCTCTAGATTTGTTCTAATGAATTTAGAAAATTTTAAAGAAGAAAATTATAACTTCGAAAATTTAACAAATATTGATAAATGGATATTAACAAAAACAAATAAAACTATAAAAGAAGTAACAGAAAATATGGAAAAATATGAGTTTGATAACGTAGGAAATATTTTGTATAAATTTATCTGGGAAGATTTCTGTGACAATTATATAGAGCTTTCTAAAAACAATCTAGAAAAAAGTACAACTCAAAATACCCTTTTAAAAGTATTAACAGATATTTTAAAAATGCTTCATCCATTTATGCCATATGTAACAGAAGAAATATATATGATGTTAAAGACAAAAGATGAAAGCATTGTAATAAGTAGTTATCCCCAATATAATGAAAAAGAAATCTATCCAAACGAAGAAAATTTAATAGATAAAATAATTGAAGATATTACTAATATTAGAAATCTAAAAGTAGTAAATGAAATAACAAAAGAAGCTTTAATAAAAATAGAAACAGATCACTTGGATATATATAAATTTATGTTAAAGATAAAAGAAGAAAATATAACAAGTAAAATACCAGAAGATTACAAAGAATATACTTATAAATCAAATAATATTAAAATATCTTTCTATCAAAAAGGTAAAGAAATTAACAAAGATTTGTTAAAAAGTGAAATAGATAAGCTAGAAAAATCTATAGAAAAAAGAAAAAAACTTCTTTCTAATGAAAACTATGTAAATAAAGCTCCTGAGAAAATAGTAGAACAAGAAAAACAAAAATTAAAAGAAGAAGAAGAAAAGCTTAATATTTTAAAAAATCAATTATAAAACAAAAAAACTTCATTTTGAAGTTTTTTTATTAACACTATCTAATCTTTCCTTTTACTCCTTTTATACCCTTAACTCCTCCATTATCTGCAAATCCCTTTAAAATATTTGTTTCAAATGAATGAGTTTTACAAACTCTTTTTTTATAAGACTTTATTCCAATACTAATCATATCATCAAGCAGTTTAGTAAAGTTTATACCTTTACATTCCCATAAATAGAAAGCTAAACTTCCAGGAATAGAATTAATCTCGTTAATATATACTTTATTACTTTTTTTATCAATCAAAAAGTCAATTCTGCAATTACCAGAAGATCCAAGCACTTTAAATGCCTTAATAGCAATTTCTTCTATTTGACTACGCATTTTATCTGATAAATCCGCAGGTAATTTTCTATTAGTTGAAGCCATTCCCTTAGAAGAAGATTTATTTGGAATTTTATAACTACCTTTTATTTTACCCTTTCCTGATGAAATATATTTATCATTATAAGTCAAAAAATCATTAGTTGATAAAACCTCTTCAATTCCGCTAACTTTCTGATATTCATAGTTGCCCATAACAGCAATATTCACTTCTTTTACATTAGGAACTAATTTTTCTACAAGTATTTTCTTATCATATTGAATTGCATCTTCAATACCCTCAATCAACTCATCATAATTATTACAAACAGAAATTCCTATACTAGATCCAGTTGTGGCAGGTTTTATAATTACTGGATATTTAAGATTTTCAATTTGCTTAATAATAGGCTCACTATCTTGATTATATTGAAAATCATAAAACCATACATAATCAGTAACAGGTAGTTTTGCTTCTTCCCAAATTGCTTTCATGTAGACTTTATCCTGTCCAACTACAGAAGAATAAACATCACTTCCGACAAAAGGAACTCCAATAGTTTGTAAATATCCTTGTAAAGCCCCATCTTCTACATTAGTACCATGAACAATTGGAAAAACTATATCTAAATCAGTAACAATTGATTTAGGAAACTTTTTCTTTTGCAAAACATAAGAGTTTTTATAGCGATATAAAACAACATTACTACTATATCTTTTAATTAAAGATATATCTTGATAAACTTCTATATCGTTTAACATATATCCTGTATACCATTCACCATCTTTAGTAATATATATAGGTATAACATCATATTTATCTTTATCCATTTTATTTATAGCTTGTAAAGCAGAAATAATACTAACTTCATGTTCTACAGATTCTCCACCAAATATAACCCCAACCTTAATTTTCATATATAATCACTCCTATTCATTATAAGTATCAGGCAAGTCATTTTCAAAAAGCGCATAAACTTCATCAGTAATAGCTAAATTTTGTATAAAAGGATATGCTTCTCTAACGTCATTAAAAACTACTATGTTTTCCTCATCAAATCCTTTAGCAATCAAACCATTTTTAATAGGTTTTGTTCTTTTTTCTCCTATTAATATTACATAATCTGCAACAGTAGCAATTTGTTCTCCAAATTGTTTATTATATTCTTTCTCCATATCACCAAGTTCAATCATACCAGGAGTAACAACAACCTTTACACCTGGCATCATTCCAAGAACCTTAACAGCATTATAAGCACCTACAGGATTAGAGTTATATGCATCATCAATTTGATAAAAATTACCTAATTTTTTAAGTTCTAATCGATGCTCAGTAGGATGAACAGTTTTTACCACTTGTTGAAGATCTTTTATCGTAATACCAAATTCATACCCAAAAGCAATAGCAGCTAAAATATTATAAACATTATGATTACCAAGTAATTTAGTTGTAAAATGATACTTCTTTTTATCATTTGAAAATATCACATCAAATTCAGTACCTTTATTAGAGCAAGCAATATTTGTAGCTCTTACATCTACATCTTTATTATCAATACCAATCCAAATAACACGAACATTATTTTTAAGTTTATAATTCACTTGTTTTGGATCATCACCATTTAAAACAGCAAATCCATCCGAAGGAAGAGATTCAATAAGTTCAAATTTTCCATCAATAATATTTTGCTCACTACCAAAGGATTCTAAATGAGCTATTCCAATACTAGTCAAAATACCATATTGGGGCTTAACTAACTTACATAATCCAGCAATTTCTCCTTTAACATATGCACCCATCTCAGCAATAAAAATATCAGTAAATTTATCTAAATTATTATTAACAGTCATAATTAGACCATTATAAGTATTAAGATTCCTAGGCGTAGGTAAAGTATTATATTTAACATTTAAAATATCACTTAATATATTTTTACAACTAGTTTTACCATAACTCCCAGTAATACCAATAATTTTTAAATTAGGCATATTTTTTAATTTTTCTTGAGCTTTATGTTTGAAATGAAAATATACACACTTTTCAATAGGTTTATTTATAATATTAGCAATATAAATAACAAAAGGATTTAAATAAATTAAAATAGTTAAAATAAGGACAAAAATCCAAATATTTTGTAAAACATTTATATTAATAAACAAAAATATAATTGGAATAAGATAAATTATTGAAATAGTTATAATAAGTCGTTTAATTCTACTAGTAACAACAAAAGGTTTTTTATTTTGAAAATTAATTAATCTTTTTCTCCAAGAAAAAGCAAGTATTAAATATAACATTCCAATAATTATAAATAAAATAGTTGATGCCATTTCAAAATTGGAACATAAAGCTAAACCAATAATTGTTAAACCAATCCCTATCAGATCAATATCATAAAATTGATCACGATTTTTATTAACCCATTTTAAATATCTATTATTTTCATTATATAAGTTTTGTTGAAGCATATGAAGAAATCTCTTAGTTTTATATCGTAAACATATTAAAAAGCATAAAATAACAAATATATAAACTAACATTGTAACCTCCTAAAAAAACTTATTCAAAATAGTAACCACTGTAGGTAAATTTTCTATATAAGCATAGTGAGAACCAGGAAGCACTATAAGTGCAGCATCAGGCATTATTTTTTCTAATTCACGAGCTTCATAAACAGGTACAGCTTCATCATGATCACCCCATATAAGTAAAGTTGGCTCTTCAATTTCTCTAGCAAATTGTGATAAATCTTCATTAACAACTTCAACGAGAACCTGTCTCATAATCGGACTAGCATTTTTATAATCACTAGAGCCAATATATTTTTTCATCTTTTCGCCAATATAATTCATTCCAGGTAAAGTTTTAATTTTTTTAAGAATTTTAACAGAAGTAGACAATTCTTTTTCAAAACGAATACATGGCGATCCGAATAAAACTAGTTTTTCAATAGAATTATTAGAAGAATATCTAATAGCAATTCTTCCTCCAAAAGAATGACCTATGATAATAGGCTTCTTAATACCCAATTTTTTTACAAATTCTTCAAGCATAAAAGAATAATCTTCAACTTTCCAAACACTAGAAGGTTCATCACTCTCTCCAAATCCTGGTAAATCTAAAATAGTTATACGAAATCTATCTGCAAAATGATCACCTAATATTTTCATCATTTGTATATTTTGTCCCCATCCATGAAGAAGTAAAATGTCTTTTCCTTCCCCATATTGTATATAATTAATTTTAGTATTATTAATCGTCGTTTTGATAGTATCACCACCAAAACAATTATAACAAGAAACACAAAATATGACAATCTATTTAATTAATATTAAAAATACCAAACTTCTAAATGTCAAATAAAAATATTATTTATACAATGAATATAAAAATAAAAAAAGCATATTATAAATATGTGTAATATAATAACATAAAAATAAGAAAAAAAGTTGACAAATTAAAAATGAAATGATATATTACTAATGTTTGAATTTTATTTAGGTTTATTTAGGTAAACCTAATAAAAATTAATAAAAACGATACACCTGGATATGTGTGTAGAAAGGAGAAGTTATGCCAACAATAAATCAATTAGTAAGAAAGAAAAGACAAGACAAAGTAAGAAAGTCTAAATCTCCAGTACTTGGAATAAGAATGAACACTTTAGAAAAGAAGACAACAGAAACAGCATCACCACAAAAACGTGGAGTATGTGTACGTGTAGGAACAAAAACACCAAAGAAACCAAATTCAGCATTAAGAAAATACGCACGTGTTAGATTATCAAATGGAAAAGAAGTAGATGCTTATATTCCAGGAGAAGGACACAATCTTCAAGAACATAGTGTTGTACTAATTCGTGGTGGACGTGTTAAAGACCTTATCGGTGTTCGTTATCACATCGTACGTGGAACAATGGATACCCAAGGAGTTAAAGATCGTAAAAAAGCTCGTTCAAAATATGGAACTAAAAAATCAAAATAAAATAATACAAAAAATATATAAAGGAGGAAAATAAAGTGCGTAAAAAAAGAGCAGTTAAAAGAGATGTTTTACCAGATCCTATATATAAATCAAAAGTAATAACAAAATTAATTAATTCAATGATGGTAGATGGTAAAAAAGGAAAAGCAGAAAAAATATTATATAGTGCTTTTGATATGATTAAAGAAAAAACTGGACAAGATCCAACTGAAGTATTTAACAAAGCACTTGAAAATATAAAACCAGCACTTGAAGTAAAATCTCGCCGTGTTGGTGGATCAAACTATCAAGTACCAATTGAAGTATCTGAAGAAAGATCACAAACTTTAGGACTTAGATGGTTAATAAATTACGCAAGACTAAGAGGTGGTCATGGTATGGCTGAAAACTTAGCAAATGAAATAATAGATGCATCAAATAATACTGGTGCAGCAGTTAAAAAACGTGAAGATACTCACAGAATGGCAGAAGCTAATAAAGCATTTGCTCATTATAAGTGGTAAGAAAGGAAATAAAATATGGCAAGACAAACTAGTTTAGAAAAAACAAGAAACTTTGGAATTATGGCTCATATCGATGCCGGAAAAACAACAGCAACTGAACGTATTTTATTCCATACTAAAAAAATTCATAAAATTGGAGAAACACATGATGGTGCATCTCAAATGGATTGGATGGAACAAGAAAAAGAACGTGGTATTACTATTACAAGTGCAGCAACTACTGCCTACTGGAAAGGATATAGATTTAATATCATAGATACTCCAGGACACGTAGATTTTACAGTTGAAGTACAACGTAGCTTAAGAGTACTTGATGGTGCAGTACTATTATTAGATTCGAACGCTGGAGTAGAACCACAAAGTGAAACAGTATGGAGACAAGCTAATGAATATTTTGTTCCTAGAATTATTTTCTCAAACAAAATGGATAAATTAGGGGCAGACTTTTATATGAGTCTTCAAAGCGTTAAAGATAGACTTGGTGCAAATACTGCAGCAATAGAGCTTCCAATCGGAGCTGAAAATGATTTTAGTGGAGTAATTGATCTTATAACATTAAAAGCATATCACTATGATGGAGGAGCAGAAGAAAATCCTACAGAAATTGAAATTCCAGAAGACATGAAAGATAAAGTAGAAGAATATAGAACAATCATGTTAGAAGCTATCGCAGAATATGACGATGAGTTAATGGAAAAATATCTTGAAGGAGAAGAAATATCAGTAGAAATGATCAAGCGTGCTATTAGAACAGGAGTTTTAAAAGCAGAATTCTTCCCATTTATGTGTGGAACAGCACTTGGAAATAAAGGTGTAAAATTACTTCTTGATGCAGTAATTGATTATCTACCATCTCCACTAGATATACCTGCTATTAAAGGAACTAATTTAAAAGGAGAAGCAGATGAAAGACATCCGTCTGATAACGAACCATTTAGTGCTTTAGCATTTAAGGTTATGACAGATCCATTCGTTGGACGTTTAACATTCTTTAGAGTTTATTCAGGAAAACTTTCTAGTGGATCATATGTATTAAATAGTACAAAAGGAGAAAAAGAAAGAATTGGACGTATCCTTCAAATGCATGCTAATGATAGAACTGAAATATCAGAAGTCTTCACTGGAGACATTGCCGCAGCAGTAGGACTTAAAAATACTACAACTGGAGATACTTTATGTGATGAAAAGAAACCTATTATTCTAGAATCAATTGAAGTACCAGATCCAGTAATAGAACTTGCAATTGAACCAAAATCAAAAGCAGATCAAGATAAAATGGCAATAGCTCTTCAAAAATTAGCTGAAGAAGATCCAACATTTAAAGTTCATACTGATGTTGAAACTGGACAAACAATAATTGCCGGTATAGGAGAACTTCACTTAGATGTTTTAGTAGACCGTATGAGAAGAGAATTTCATGTTGAAGCAAACGTAGGTAAACCACAAGTTGCTTATCGTGAAACAATAACTCAAGCTGGTGAATGTGAAGGTAAATATATCAAACAATCTGGTGGACGTGGACAATATGGACATGTTTGGATTAAATTTGAACCAAATCATGATAAAGGATATGAATTTGTAGATCAAATAGTCGGAGGAGTTGTACCAAGAGAATATATTCCAGTTGTAGATAAAGGACTTCAAGATGCCCTACAAACTGGTATTTTGGCAGGATTCCCTATGATTGATGTAAAAGCAACTCTTTATGATGGATCATATCATGATGTCGACTCAAGTGAAATGGCTTTCAAGGTAGCAGCATCTTTAGCTCTAAAAGAAGCTAAAAATAAATGTAAACCTGTAATATTAGAACCAATCATGAAGGTAGACATAGTAGTACCAGAAGAATATTTTGGTAATGTAATGGGAGATATTACAGCAAGACGTGGTAAACCATTATCGCAAGAATCTCGTGGAAATTCTATAAAATTTTCTGCAATGGTACCACTATCTGAAATGTTTGGATATGCAACAAGCATTAGATCAAACACTCAAGGTAGAGGAACATTCCAAATGGTTGCAGATCACTATGAAGAAGTTCCAAAATCAATTGCCGAAGAAATTATTAAAAAAAGTGGTAATTAGTAAAAAAATGGTAGAAACAGTTGAAAAATATTCAATTGTTAGATACAATATAAATGAAATAAAAAAAGGAGGAAATTAAAAAATGGCAAAAGAAAAGTTTAATCGTAATAAACCACATGTTAATGTTGGAACAATCGGTCACGTAGACCATGGTAAAACTACATTAACAGCAGCTATTACAAGCGTTTTATCAAAAAAAGGTGGAGCAGAATTTGTAGATTATGCAAATATTGATAAAGCACCAGAAGAAAGAGAACGTGGAATAACAATCAATACAGCACACGTTGAGTATGAAACTGAAAAACGTCACTATGCTCACGTAGACTGTCCAGGACACGCTGACTATGTTAAAAACATGATTACTGGAGCAGCACAAATGGATGGTGCTATTCTAGTTATAGCAGCAACAGATGGTCCAATGGCTCAAACAAGAGAACACATTCTATTAGCACGTCAAGTTGGAGTGCCAAGAATGGTTGTATTCTTAAACAAATGTGATATGGTTGATGACCCAGAACTACTTGAATTAGTAGAAATGGAAGTAAGAGACCTACTTAACGAATATGGATTTGAAGGGGATGAAACTCCAATTATCACTGGTTCAGCTCTTAAAGCACTAGAAGGAGATCCAGAATACGTTAAGAAAATTGAAGAACTTATGGATGCTGTTGATGAATGGATTCCAACTCCTGAACGTGATACAGAAAAACCATTCTTAATGAGTATTGAAGATGTATTTACAATTACAGGACGTGGAACAGTTGTTACAGGACGTGTTGAACGTGGAAGATTAAAACTAAATGATGAAGTAGAAATTGTTGGTATTAAACCAACTAAGAAAACAGTTGTTACAGGAATTGAAATGTTTAAAAAATCTTTAGACTATGCTGAAGCTGGAGATAATGCTGGAGTATTACTTCGTGGTATTTCTAGAGAAGAAGTTGAACGTGGACAAGTATTAGCTAAACCAGGTTCAGTTACACCTCATAAGAAATTTAAAGCTGAAGTATATGTATTATCTAAAGAAGAAGGTGGACGTCATACTCCATTCTTCGCAAACTACCGTCCTCAATTCTACTTTAGAACAACAGACGTTACTGGTGTAATTGAATTACCAGAAGGTGTAGAAATGGTTATGCCTGGTGACAATGTTAACATGACTGTAGAATTAATTCACCCAATTGCTCTTGAACAAGGAACTCAATTCTCAATCCGTGAAGGTGGAAGAACAGTTGGTGCAGGAGTAGTTTCAGAAGTAGTTGAATAATA
>CALVPC010000033.1 GCA_944350405.1 uncultured Bacilli bacterium | reverse complement strand
AATACACTAAATAAAGATATAACTATCCCGTTTAATTCTTTTATATCTTTATTTAATAACTTATAAAATGACCCCCCAAGCTCATTTTTCTTATTCATAATCTCAACTCCCATTATTATATATATTAATTATACATAATTCACTTTAGTTTTACAATTATAAAATAAAAAAAACACCCTAAGGTGTTATTATTTCCTATTCTTCAGCAGTCTTATATGCTTCTAAAATAGCTTCTTCAAATAATGTACGAGTTTCAGGATTAATTGGATGAGCTATATCGCGATATCCCCCAGCAGCAGTCTTTCTACTTGGCATAGCTATAAATAATCCATTATCTCCTTCAATAATACGAATATCATGAACTGCAAAACAATCATCTAATAAAACTGATGCAATTCCTTTCATTCGAGAACCTTCCTTTTCAATCTTACGTACATTTACTGATGTAATCTTCATCTACAATCCTCCTTCAAAAAGCAAACTGCTTCTACAACAATTTTATATTATAAAAAATACAAAAGTCAATAGATTTTACAATATTTACACATAAAATAAGCATATTTTATATATTAATTTCTAAAATTCCTATTAAAACATCAGAATAAGAAAAAGATCTTACACAATTATCAGTTTTTATAGTAAAAACAACCTTATAACACCCATCAATAATTCCAGTAAATTCTTCTACTTGATTTCTACTTCCATTATATCTAAAATTTATTTTTTTGCCCTTAAAAAAAATAACATCATTCTTGACTTTATCAATCATCTAGGATACCCCACATACATAGTACCATTAGTTATAATACCACCAATTCCATCCTTACCATATTTAGTTCTTGCAAGTATTTTCATCAAGTCTATAGGATCATTTTTATTAGACAAACAAATAGAAGATGCAATTATAGCAGGATCCAAAGCATGTATATTTATTCTTCTAGGGCTAGAAGCAAAATTAGAGCCTGCCTTTATAAGCTCCTCATAATCAGATTGACATGCTCCTGCTATAATAATAAGTTTTTCATGATCCTTTTCATATTTTCTAGCCATTTTAACAGCTTTTATAAAATTACCACTATTCTTATAATTAGAAATAGAAGTATAATCATCTGAACTTTCATAATATGCATCATGTCCAGTTATAACCAAAACATCCGGATTAATTTCCTCTAAATAGTCATTAATTTTTAAATGAATCTTATCCTCACTACTAACAACTCCATAACAAGCAACATTCATTTCCTTATAAAACTTTAAACATCTATCTAAATAATCTTTATCAGCATCAATATGTAAAACCTTACCCGGCAAATAAAAATAATTATCTCTGTCTAAATTAAAATAATCCTCCATATTCTTAACAAATGTCCTATCATCTTCTGTAAGCTCTTCAAAGCAAGACTCACAAGGTTCTAAATCATCAATCGGAGCATCCGCAATTAACCTTAAATTAACCCCTTCTAATATAGCAATATCAGAATTTATATCCTTTATTTTAAAAACCATATCATTATTATGAGATTTTCTAGTAACTAAATCTCCAACATTAAAAAGCATACAATCACCTCAAGTAATCATATGCTTAAAAATTTAGAAATTTACTATAATTAATTATTTTAAACTATTAGCAATATCGCAAAATATAGAAACATCAAGTTGCTCAGCCCGAACAGATAAATCAAAATTATATTTATTAAGGACTTTTTGAATAACATCTAAATCATAGTTTTTCAAATTATTACGAATAGTTTTACGTTTATATTTAAAACTATCTCTCACTAATTTATAAAAAAACATCTCATCTTTTACAAACAATTTATCTTTTTTATAAAAAGAAATAATAATACTATCAACATTAGGCTTAGGAAAAAAACAATTTCTACTTACGACAAAATTTTTCTCTACTTTATAATTATAATTAAGATAAACTGTAATAGAACCATAGTTCTTACTACCAGGAAGAGCAGTAAATCTTTCTCCAACTTCTTTTTGAACCATAACTCTAATAAGTTGTATATTTAAATTAAGTAAAGTAAGCTTCTCAATAATTGGTGTAGTAATATAATAAGGTAAATTAGCTATAACATATAAATTATCATAAGATTTATTTAATAAATCATTAATAACATCTCTTTTTAAAAAATCATCAAATATAATCTCATAATTATCATAATTATCTAAATTTTTATATAAATCTTCCTTTACTTCTAAATCAATCTCATAACCTAATACAAAATCAAATTTATCACATAAATACTTAGTTAATCTTCCATCACCACATCCAATTTCTATTACTAAAGAATTAGGAAAAACTTCAATATCTGAAACTATCTTATTTATAACATTATTATCAATTAAAAAATTTTGTCCAAATTGCTTTTTAAATTTAAAATTAGACATTTAAACCACCAACATTATTTTAAAAAAATAATAAAAAATAATAAAGAATATTCTTAATTATCTATTTTATTATAATTTAAATATTTTTTATTTTTTTTAATATCCGTCTTTGTTGTGTTTTTATGTTTTTTATTTTTTTTATCTTTATCTAAAATATCACAAATCAAAAGTATAACATTAGAAGCTCCAATCATATAAAGCATAGCACAAATTACTGATAAATTATCTGCAAAAAATGATGGATTATAATCTATACCATATCTATGAAATAAAATCATATTAGTATCAAACATTGAACGAAGACAAATAATAATAATTACAACAAATGCAAAAACTGAAACAAAATTGAAAAGTAAACTAGTCGAAGTATATTTAGATCTAGTAAATAAATTAATTAAAAATAATAAAAGAACTACACCAAAAGGAACAAATATACTAATTGCTTCAGTTAAAGGTTTCTCAAGTCTTCCATAAGTATTAATAATACCATAAAATACTAATCCAAAAGACACTATAAGTAATATATATTTAAGAAAACTAAATATCTTACATAATAACTCTCTCATACAGATCTACCTCCAAACTCTACAACATACCAATCAGCTACATCCTCAAGTATTGAAATAATCATTGAATAATTTTTAATAGTTAAATCAAGATAACTGGCATTTTCATTATAAATACTAGATTTAAAAGTATCTGTTGAAAAATTATAAGCACTATTGCCAAGTCCTGCTTTTGTTAAAAATTCAGCATACATAACAGCAATTTCTCTTTTTGTTTCAATATTGTTATATACTTCCTCAAAACTATCAGAAATCCTACCTTCATTATACATATTCAAAATATTATTTGAAATATTAAACATACAAACATTATTATATTCTTTTAAAAGCTCGTTATTCATATTATAAATATCCATATCATCTATCAAATTATCCTTATCTAAAGAATAAAACAGACTATTTTCCAAAACATCTTTACAACCATTAAAGTATTCATATATAGGTTTTGCCGTTAAAGCAAATTCTGGATTATCATAATCAACAGATTGCATCTTCTCTTCAACAGAAGAAAGATTTTCTTTAAAATCAGTATATAGTTTATTTTGAGTCAAATCTGTATTATATTGATATGAGACTTCTCTATAATGGAAAAAATTAATAATAAATAAAAACGAAGCAAAAGCCAAACAAATAATAAGTATACTATCACTCAAAAATTTAAAAAATTCCTTAAAAAATTCTTTCATAGCTTCCTCCTAAACTAAAATATTTATTTTAAAAGTAAAACTTAAGTCCTTATCTATAGTAGAAGACCAAATATCAAATTTAATATTATCAATAGAGTTTGAATCAACTGTAACGTTTGCAAGTTCCATTTCTTCCATTTCTTGTAAAGTACCAGAAGAAATTAAATTATCATCATCAAATAAATTATAATTAATTTCTGACATATCAATTTCATCTGTAGAATATCCCTCAGTAACCAAAACAATTCTATATTTTATATCAATATTATTTTGATTACTAACATCCAAAGTATAAGAATATGGATGTTCCACGTCACGATGTTCATCAAAAGATATAAGATTACCACCAAAATATTGATTAGAATGAGAAACAAACAAATCATAATGATTTATAACCATTTCACCATTATTAACAATATTTTCTCTATCTCTATCTAAATATATAAATCCAAGTAAAGCAGAAAAAATTGAGATAATAATTAAAATAATCGCTAAAACTATTAAAAACTTTACTTTACTATTAGAAGATTTATAAATCACATCAGAATGATCACTTTTATCATAAACTTCTTGATCACTAACTTCCTCTTCAAACATCAAATCCGAAGATGATATACTATTCTTCTTCCTCATCATTTATTACCTCCTTTAGTCTTTTTCTAGCATCATCAGTTCTTTTATCTTTTTTTATTACAGAAACACCTTTTCTAGTAACTGTTTTAAATAACTTCAAAATATCATATATTACAATACCTAAACAAGGAAGAACAATTGCAATAATCCAACCAGTTTTTGTAACTAAAAATTGTTGTATATAACCAGCCTTAGGTATCTTAAAAACAACTTTTCCTAACACATTATTACTACTAATAATCTCCTTATCTGCTGTATTGTTATTATCACCTTTAGTTTTATATGAATATTGACCATTAACTTCATAAACCTCTTCGATACGATGAGTAACAGTAATTTGACCATTAGCATTAGAAATAAAAGTAATAACATCCCCTGTATTATAAGAGTCATTCTCATCCATATAAGTGACAACAACATCACCAGCTTTTATAGTAGGATACATACTTTGAGTAAGAATAGTATAAAAGTTAAGTCTAACTTCTCCTAATCTATCATTACTTGCTAACAATTTAACTCTAATAACATAAATTAAAATTAAAATTATCAAAATTACAAGAACAGCAAATATAGCCGAAGAAATAATTTTTAAAAGTCTATTAATTACATTTTTCAACTTAATCATCCTCTCCAACTATCTATAATAAGCATCAACCACAATCTTACAACCAAATTGTCTAGAAACATCATCAACTAAAGCACTTTCAGATAGCCACATTCTAAATACATAATTAATACTACTATTATTATTAACACTACTTCTATAAATTACTCTACCATTTTCATGATATTGGCTAACAGGTAATTGTGAAAAATTAACCACCTCATCATCAAATAAAGAAACCGCTTTATTATTTTCAGTTAAATAAACTCGAACATCACTTTCTGAAATAGTATTATTTCCTTCAGGAATAAGAGCAATTTCATAATACATAGTGCCTTCAGAATTATCATTTATAGTAGTAGAAATATTAAAATCAAAATATTGTTTATCCCCAGTCAAATTTCTTCCAATAGCATCTGAAGTAGGATAAACATCTTTCATATCGATATAATTAGATCCAGAATTAAATGAAAATAATACTGTACCAGGAACATTATCATCCTTTCCATCATCTATTTCATCATCTTTATTATCATCAATATTATCATCACTAGTATTATCATCTTTATTGTCATCAATTTTATCATCGTCATTATCATCTGGCTTGTCATCCACATTAACATTAACATCAATGACATTATTTTTAGTACCATTGTAATATGTTCTAAAAATTGCAAATGATAAAGAAGAAACCAAAAATATCAAACATATTAAAAATAACAATATCAAAAAGAAATATTTCTTATCTTCTTTACTATCTAAAGTTAGTAAATTATCTGCTACCTTATCGGCAATACTTCTTTCTTCAGAAGTAAAATTTCTCATATCTTCTTTCATAATATCACCTATTATAACCTATAATAACATACTATCATAAAATACATTTTTTTTAAAGTAAAAGATAAAGATTTTTTTTAATTGACAAAAAAAAACTTCAATATGAAGTTTTTTAAATTAAGCTTGTGCTGCAGAAATACCAACTTTAAAACTAAATGTTTCTGATGTTGAAGTAAGAGATTGTGTACTTTCTTCAGAAGTATCTGAAGTTGGTAAATTATAATCATCTGAAACATAAGCTAAAATAGTATAACTATCTGTTGCACCACTAGTAGTAATAGTTCCACCAGTTAAACCATAAGTACTAATTAAACCATTAGGACCAGCAGTAGCAGCAAGTGTAGATAATTTAACACCACCTGTTAATTCACCTTCATTTTCAGTACCAATGATAACATTTTCTTCACCATCTAATAGAGCAACTTTAATATACTCAGCAGTTAAAGTACTACCTGGAGTAATATTAGTAATACCCAAATCATATTTAACTGCCATAGTTGCAGTTCCCCATGAAGCAGTTACACCAAATTCAGCTTTATTAGCTTCTGAAGCAATACCTTTAGCATCGCTCATTGGATATTGATTAGAAACTGCAAAGTTATTATCTGGATCAAAACTCATGGAAACTGTACCTGTTTGGATTACATTAGTTTTAGTTCCAGTACCAGTAAATGAATACATTGCGAATGAAACACCAACTACTGCAATAACTAGAACTAAAATCCCAACTATTGACAAAATTAATGTTTTCTTATTGTTTTCCATAATAATCTCCTTTCATAAATTTCAAAATTAATCGTTACACCAAACTTACGCAATTGGAGTAACTGCAGAATCAACGTTTACTTTAGCTTTATATGTTTTAGTGCTACTAGAATCTACAGTAACCGCAGAATCAACCCACATTCTAAGCACATAGTTAGAAGTTTTTGCAGCCTCACTAGTAGTAGTGAAAATATCAGAAGTTGAATAAAGCACTTTAGAACCTGCACGAGCACCACTTGCATCAGTTAATGCTGAAACTAGTGTAGGTTGAACTACATCTGCGCCATTTTTAGTCAAGTATACTTTAACTTCATTATCAGCTAATGTACTAGATTTTTCTTTAGTCAAAGTAATAGTATATGGTACAGTCAATGCATTTGAAGCTTGAGTAGAAACTACAAAATCAAAAGTTTTCCCAGCACCAGATAATGCTTTACCATCAGTATCGCTCATTGGCATAGCATCAGTAATATTAATTGCATTAGTTGGTTCAGTATAACTAACCATAATTGTTCCAGTAGAAATAGAATTAGCTGTAGCAGAACTAAATGTATTACTATAAGCTGCAAATGAAATTCCAATTACTGCAACAACCAAGATAGCAACACCTAATACTGATAATAGCACTTTCTTTTGACTATTTTCCTTCATTTCCATACTTATCCTCCTTTACTATAACCATAGTACAATATCTAAAAACAAAAATCAATATTTTTTTCAAATAATTTTCATATTTTTTCTAACAAAACATAAAAAAAAAGAGCTTAAAATCAAGCTCTTAATAACCATATCTAACTATGTCAAATGTTACATTATTTACAGTTCTAACCGGAGATTTAGCAGTAGCACTAGTTTTTAAAAGGTCAACCATAGAACCACTAACACCTCTATCTAGAACTATAGCATACATTCCATTTGGATCATACGCATCAACATTTATCTTTATTATACTTCCACAAGGAATAGAAGAACTCATAGCAACAATTCTAACTTTTCCATATTCACTATCATTATAATAAATATTTCCATTTCTAGCATCTTGCCCATTACAACCTAAAAATCCACTACACATTGGACAATCAGGACCATAATGTACTAATTTCCCCACAAAACTAGTTGGATAAAATTGAGAATTATATACTGCTTCTTCAAAACTATTATACATAATAGGATTTAATGTCTTTTTATCAAACTCTTCAAATGCTGACACCAATTCTTTAGTAGAAACATTAGCTCCAACCGTAGGAGTAGATTTCTCTAAACTATTATAATTATTATTTAAACTAAGATAACCAACAATTCCAGAACATATAAAAATCATTCCAAATATATAACATACAAATGCAACAATCTTTTTACCAGAATGTTTTTTCGGTTTTGAATCTATCAAAATATTCACCTCTCAGTAAAAAATATTCTATCATATTTATACATTTAAGTCAAATAGACTCTTTGCATTAGAACTAGTAATTTCTGCCAAACTATTCTCATCCATATCTAAATAATCTGCTAAAAATTTACAAATATATCTTATATTAGAAGGCTCATTTACCATACCACGATACGGTGATAAATATGGAGAATCTGTTTCAAAAACAACATTATCTACTCCAATTTCTCTAATCACATCTTTTAATTTACTATTATTAAAAGTCACTACTCCACCTATTCCCAAATAATAACCTAAAGAAATATACTGCTTAGCAACCTCTAAAGACCCAGAAAAACAGTGTATAACACCTCTCAAATCATATTCTTTTAAAATATTATAAGTATCTAAAAAAGCATCTCTAGTATGAATAACAACTGGAAGATTATATTTAGAAGCTAAATCAAGGCATTTCTTAAATAAAACAATTTGTTCTTTTTTATTATCAGAGCCATAATGATAATCTAAACCAATTTCTCCAATTGCTACAACTTTAGGATTAGATTTAATAATATTCTCAAGCAACTCAAAATCTTGATCACTAATAGATGAGCAAAACTCAGGATGAAAACCACAACTAATAAATACATTATTATATTCTTTAGAAATTTTGTCATTAAAAGTATTATCTAAAGTATTAGTACCACTAACTATCAAATAATCTACTCCAACTGATTTAGCCTTAGAAATTATATTACTTATATTAGAATCTTCGTCTAAATGTAAATGTGTATCTATAAGCATAATAATACCTCCTAAAATTAATTATAAAATGAAAAACAAAAAAAAGATACTAAAAAGTATCTTTATCACTAGACTCAATTTTCCACAAATAATAAAATATCCCCGCAAAAAATGCAAAATTATAAACAGTCGGAGAAAATAATATCATCGTTAAAAACAATACTACTAACATTGCATTAATTACTGCTTTTGTGCTAGTAATCATATTCTATGCCCCTTTCCTATTATTTTTAACTGCATTTCCATTATAAAAACATATTTTTAAATATAACAACAAAAAAAGTGTAATTTTTCTAAGTTTACACTTTCTTTTACTATATTAATCAATCCTTTTAAATAAAACAGTTGGATTTTGAACCACACTACCAGATTCATAATAACCAAATTTGTCCAAAGTATCATATCCACACTTATCTGTATTAATCTGTTTAAAAATATTTTCAGCAGTCTCAGGCATAAACGGTTGTAATAAAACTGCTCCATACCTAATAGACTCTACTAAATTATACAACACAGTTTTAAGCTTATCCTTATTATTATCGTCCTTAGCAAGTACCCAAGGCATAGTCTCATCAATATACTTATTACATCTTCTAAATATATCAAATATAGCATCTAAACTATCTGCTATTCGAAGATTATTCATTTTTTCATCAACTTTATCTTTAGTTAACAAAACTAAATCAATAAGTTCTTTATCAAGATTATCATTAACATCTTTATTTTCCACTACTCCAGAAAAATATTTATTACACATAGCAATAGTTCTATTAACCAAATTACCTAAAACATTAGCTAAATTAGAATTAATTGAATCAATAAGTAACTCTCTTGTAAAAGTACCATCTGAAGAAAAAGGCATTTCATGAAGCATATAATATCTAATAGAATCAACCCCAAATTCATTAACCAAATCATCCGCATATACAATATTTCCTTTAGATTTACTCATCTTATCATTCCCAAATAACATCCAAGGATGACCAAATATTTGTTTAGGAAGAGGAAGACCCAAAGCTTTTAAAATTATAGGCCAATATATAGTATGAAATCTTAAAATATCTTTACCTATTAAATGTAAATCACACGGCCAATATTTATTAAACATTTCCGTACTTTCACCATCAGGATTATATCCTAAAAATGTAATATAATTAGACAAAGCATCAATCCAAACATAAATAACATGTTTATCATCAAAACTAACAGGAATTCCCCATTTAAAAGACGTCCTAGAAACACATAAATCCTCAAGTCCTGGCTTTATAAAATTATTTATCATCTCATTTTTTCTAGATTCTGGCTGAATAAAATTAGGATGTGTCTCAATATATTCTAAAAGCCATGAAGCATACTTACTCATCTTAAAAAAATAAGCTTCTTCCTTCATCTCTTTAACATCTCTACCACAATCCGGACACTTGCCATCTACAAGTTGAGTCTCTGTCCAAAAAGACTCACATGGAGTACAATAAAGTCCACTATACTCACCCTTATAAATATCACCTTGATCATACAATTTTTTAAAAATCTTTTGAACTATTTTTTTATGTTCCCCATCAGTAGTCCTAACAAACTTATCATAACTAGTGTTCATA
>CALVPC010000032.1 GCA_944350405.1 uncultured Bacilli bacterium | reverse complement strand
TTATAGCAAACTTTTATAAAAGAAGAAATAAAAAAAAAGAAATAAAAAATAAAAGAAAAAGAAATCTAGTATTAATTGATTTCTTATTCAATATCAATTTTTATTTATAATATAAACAATTATATAGTATTTCTTTATTCAAAACTTTATTACATCATTTTAATATTATATAAATATACATTAAAGGATTAGCAATATATCGTCATAATCTAGGCTTTATTTATAGGAATACCATATACATGATCTTGTGTATCATAAAAAATATAATTTTTTATAGGATTATATGTCAAAAAAGCAAACACTACGTAAAATAAAATTATAAGAACGATTGAAATTTTATCGAGAATATCTTTATCATTTTTATCTTTTAATAAATAATAACTAAATATCTGTTCTAATATTATTACTAATATTAAAATTCCTATACTTACTACCATATTTTCACCAATCAAATTATAAATAGGCAGAAAAATAATTAAATATATAGGAATACTAGAAAATGCTGTTAAAAATAATTGATACCCAAAATTATTAAATTTAATATTCTTACTTTTTAAAATAAAGTATTCAATTATTCCCCATACTAATATACTTGAATATAAAAGTTTCATATGTTCCCATATACTTTCATTAACTGGAAAGAATATTGAAAATACTACATTTGGAAAAATATCATATAAAAAATGAAATAAAACAGTAAGTAAAAATATAACTACTACCCCAATAATTTTTATTTTCTTCAAACTCATATAATCACCAGTATTAGTATATTCAATAATACATAAATTATTTTATCAAAATAAAAAACTGTTAAACAGTTTATTATTTTTCATTTTTTTTAGACTTCTTTTCTTTTTTTGTTTCTGTAATTTCTTCAGTATTATCTTTAACAACTTTTACATTTTTGTAATAACCACAATTAGAACAAACTCTATGTGCTTTAATTACTGATCCACAATTAGGACATGTAGTAGTAGCTTTTGCAGATAATGCCATATGTGCTCTACGAGTTCTTTGGCTTGTTTTTGAAACTTTTCTTGCAGGTACTGCCATTTTATCACTCCTTTTTTATCTATATTGACTATAAGTCATTGCCTAATAAATTATACAATACATTTTATAAAAATACAAGAAAAAATATAAATTTTACTTAATTTGGCTCAAAAAATCTTTAGATTTTAAATATAATCCAGTATATCTTAAATAATAACTTTCTAAAAATGTATCAATTTCTTTTTTATTTCTATCCAAAATATTAAGTTCTTTTATTTTAGATATATCAACGAACTCAAACATTCTAAGTAATTTAACAGTTTTTTCATCAGTAATATATTCATTTGTATAACAGTTCTTACATATATATCCCCCACTATCACCACTTATTGTAACAATATTCTTAGTACTACCACACTTAGAACACTTATTAAGCTCCGGTCTTACTCCTAAAAAAAACAAATATTTAAGCTCAACTATGTTAGTTATTATACCTGGATCAAATCCTTCTTCTATTTTTACAAGTGCAGCCTCTAAAATATTAAAAATTTGTTCATCCTTATTTTCCATTTCCACTTGCCTTGCAAAATCAACTAAATATAAAGCATAACCTATTTTAGTAAGATTAGTTTTAATAGTTTTAAAATCATTTAAAACATCAACCTCAAGCAAAGTTGAAAGAGTATTCTCCTTATAATTTATATAAAAATACCCATATGTAAGTTTTGTAGAAACACTACGAAGTTTAGACTTTAAATTCCTACACCCCTTAGCAATAATTCCAATAAGACCATACTCTTTAGTAAGAACATTTAGTATTTTACTAGATTCACTATAATTTGTATCACTTATTATTATCCCTTTCACTTTTACTGCTTCCATCTAATTCAGCTCTTTCCATCTCCTTATACATCATATAATATTTTATATCTCCTGTTAATTTAAATAAATTCCATATTTTATCTCTCATAATATCACCTATATATATAGTGATACATTTTTATAAATCTCTTTCATTTATTTTTAAATATTCAAAAATTCCTTCTTTATCTTTCCAATTTTTTATTGTTTTTACAAATAATTCTAAATAAACTCTAACACCTAAAAACTCTTCAATTTCACTTCTTGCCATACTACCAATTTTCTTAAGCATTGAACCATTTTTACCAATAATAATACTCTTTAAATTATCCCTGTCAACGATAATCAAAGCATTAATATAAGCCATACCTTTTTTAAATTCTATATTTTCTACTAAACATGTAACAGAATAAGGAACCTCTTCTCTTGTTAAATTAAGAACTTTTTCCCTAATAATTTCTCCAATCATAAAATTTTCATCTAAATTAGTAATAACATCATCTTCAAAATATTTAACTTCATCTTTTAAATATTTTTTAATTACTTTTAAAAGTTCTTTTAAATTATCACTTTTAAGTCCCGAAACTGGAACAATTTCTAAAAAATCATATAAATCTTTTACTTTTAATATTTCTTCAAAAAGCTTATCTTTATTAATTTTATCTATTTTATTTAAAACTAATATAACTTCCTTTTTATCTTCTTTTAATTTTTCCAAAATTTTTAAATCATTCTTACCAAAACCACTAGCAATATCTACAACAAATAAAACTATGTCATTATAAAATGACGAATAAGCTTTTTTATTTAACAAAGCTCCTAATTTATCATTAACTTTTCCTATTCCAGGAGTATCTACAAATACTATTTGAGTATCTGAATCATTATATATTCCATAAATAATATTTCTTGTCGTACCAACTTTATCAGAAGTTATTGCTAGCTTTTTATTTATTAAATTATTTAGTAAAGTAGACTTCCCTACGTTAGGACGACCCACTATACTTACAAAGCCACTTTTCATTTTAAATCCTCACTATTAAAAGGATATGGACATAATTCTTTAACTAAATAGCAATTAAAATCACCACTCAAATCATAAACAAATATTTTATCTTCTGGATTAAAAAACTCTTCTACTACTTGTCTACATATAAAACAAGGCATACCTTTTTTACCACTATCATTTAAAATATGTAATTCTTTAAAATCTCCTTTTTTATATCCCATACTTATAGCTTTAAAAATAGCCACTCTTTCAGCACAAACACTAGCACCATAAGAAGCATTTTCTACATTTACCCCAGATATTTCCTTTGAATCTTTAGTAATTATAAGTGCTGCAACATGATAAGAAGAATAAGGAGCATAAGAATTATTAATTATTTCTTTTAACTTTTCTAGCATATTAACCTCCTAAAATAAATTAATAATATGTGGTAAAAAAATTAATAAACCAATAATAAAAGCAAATATACAAGCAATAGAAACAGCACCACTAGCACAATCTTTAGCAACTTTACCATAATTACTTTTTTTATCTTTATCATGAAGATTAACAGTAGCCTCAATCGCCGTATTCATAAGTTCTAATGCTAAAATAATTCCAATTAGTAAAAGTATAACTAACCTTTCTGTATAAGTAATCTTAAAAACAATACCTAAAACAATCGCCACGATCGCAGCAAAAAACATAACAATAATATTTTGTTCATGATAAAAAGCATATTTTATTCCTTCAAAAGAATAACCAAATGATTTAATAAATCTCTTTAAACTTTTCTTATTTTTTTTGTAAACTTGAATATCTTTGTCCATCTAAAATCAACTCCTGTTCTTTAAACATTACTTTTTCATCTTCTATATTCATATGATCATATCCTAATAAATGCAAAATACCATGTACAGTTAAAAAACAAAGCTCTCTAACTAAACTATGATTATATTCTTTTGCTTGCCTTTTAGCAGTATCTATAGAAATATAAATATCTCCTAAAACAGTTTTTTTAGAGTAAAACTCTTCCCCAGAATCTAAAAGTGCAAAGCTAATTACATCCGTAGGCCTATCTATTTTTCTATATAAAGAATTTATTTCTTTTATTTTATTATCTGATACTATAATAATATTTAATGTAGAATTTTTAACTTTTTCATAACGTAACGTTTTTCTTATTATCTTTCTAATATACTTGAGTTCATCACTTAAAGGCTCGTTAGTTTCATTATAAATTTTAAAACTATTTAAGGAATTAAAAACCATATTAATCCTCCTAAAATAATTATTGATAACACATCCCAAAATATATCTTTATGAAAAAATTTGGGAAGTTTGTTACTAAATTTCTTAAATATCACATACATCAAGTAACCAATAAGTGTACCAAGTACATTTAAAAGAATATCATCTACATCAAATACTCTACCAATTAAAAACTGTATAACTTCAACAGATAAAGATGTTAAAAAACCAAGTAATATCACAACTAAAGTCTTATCTAATTTAACATATTTAGCAATTAAAATACCGTATGGAACAAAAAGTAAAACATTACCAAAAATATTTTTATAAAAAAGAGCACTACCAAAGTCATATCTTAATATTTCCTTAAATGGAACATAATTATGCCCTGACCAAGTAACATCCTGAAAAGTTACCACATAAAACAAACACAGTATATATATTATAAATGATAACTTTAAAAGTTCTTCATGTATAACAAATTTTTCTCTATTAACAATAAGATAAGTAACTCTAAGTAATATAGCAATTATTGCACCCATAACAACTGTAGGCCATGAAAAATAAAGTATTGATATCACTTGTCCTTTTAATCCTTCAAACATATTAATCCTCTTTTTCTATAGTTTTATCTTCAATTTCTTTTATATTTTCTTCTTTAGCTATATCTTCATAAACTTTAAAGAAAACCTCTATATACATTTTACCATTTTCTTTTGTTTTTTTCAAAGTTTTTTGATAAGTAATATATTCATCTTTCTCTAAAGTATCTAAAATACTTTTTTTAGCCTTTACCTCTAATATTTTTTTTAATTCATTATCACTATATGATGCTTCTTTTTTATTATAAACTTTTTCATTTTCAAAGTATAGAGAAAAAAATTTATTATTAAAAAGTTTATTTATCTTAGTAGAATCAACATCTTTCCTAATTTTAAATATATCAAACTCTTTACTATTAATTTTTAAAGTAAGTTTAAAATATCCTTTATTCTCTTCTAAAGTTTGATATTTTATATCACCATTTACTTTTACTACATACCACACTTCTGCATAAACTTTACCACTAGCATGTACTTTATCTATAACCTCATCATTTCTAAAAATATTACCACTTATTATAACTTCACCTTTTCTAACGTAATCATCAATATTTTTTAAAAGCTGTCCTTTATTAGAATAAATTTTTCTAATAAACCCATCTTTTTCTGCAACAATATCTTTATACTCATTATCACTAGTAATGTCTCTTTTTATTCTCTCAATAACTCTTACTTTAGTTACTACTCCATCATTTTCTATTTCTATCCATTCAATATTATCTTTGTGATTATTTCTAATATTTGTTTTTATATTATTTAAACTACTATAACTTTTTTTAATAGAAAATAAAGTAATATCATTATAATTTAATTCTTTTCTTATTATATTTTTAAGATTATTATTACTAGTTTCAATATCGATAAAAAAAACAAAATTACTAAGTAAAATCACAAAAAAAACACTTATTATAAAAGATATTATAGTAGTCTTATATTTTAAAAAATCATCATAAAATTTTTTCTTACCACTAGTTTTAATAATATTTATCTCATAAGTAGTTTTAATAGTCTTTATTTTTTTATAATCATCATAAGAAACCTTAAGCAAAACTCTATTATCGTAGTACTTAATATTTAAAATATTTATATCTAATTTAAATATCTTACTTAAAATATATTTTAAATTTTTCCCCTTTATCTCTATCCAAAAAAAGTTTATCAAAATATCACCCAAATTCTACAGTCTTAATTTTACCTTCAATTAATAATTCCTTATTATATAATCTATTTATAACTAAATCACTACCCTTTATTTTAACGATATTATCTAAGGATTTAACCAAAATAGTTTCATCTTCAAATATCAAAATATCAGTATAATTTACTATATTAACTTTATTTTTTAATATTATTACTTTAAAAGTTTTATCATATATAATATTTTTAAGTTCTCTAAACATATAATCCCCTTTATAAAAGATATGTGATTTTTTTATTAAAATGAAAAAGATTAGAAATTCTAATCTTTATTACTGAGTAATTGGAAAAGATATTTTCCCCATATGTTTATAATTTCTAACCTTAACATCTTTCAAATCCTTTGAATTATCAAACTCAAAAAAGTTTTTAATATCTTTATTAAGTTCTAAAGTAGGACTTGAAGGATCTAGAATGATATCTATAATTTTCTTATCAGACTCAAATTTTTTATATTCTTCACAATCATTATTTAAAAGTGATAATATTTTATCTAACCTATCGCGAAGCATCATTAAATCTGCATAGTTTTCATTAAGTAATTTATCATAAGCATCACTTCTTCTAAGTTGTTCTTCTACTCCTTTTAATTGATTAACATATACATGTGCATCCTTTATAGAATATGATATTTTTCCAGGTTCTAAATCTGTAACCTGTGCAATCATTTTTAACAAAGTAGCATATTGGGTAACATTAAAAGGAAGCCCAAGAGGAACATCACAACTTCTTTGATGAACCATTAAATTTAATTTATCTGAAGTAACATCCCATTCAGTAGACCAAACACAAGAAGGAAGAACTGCTGTTCTTAAAAATTCATTTTGCCAAAGCGATTTTACCATTCTTCTATCATTAGGATTATTTTTTAAAGTATCAATTAAAGTATCAATATGTTTATATCTATTAGTAATAAAACCATATGCTGTTCCAATAGTACCAGCATATTCTTTCCCGTAATACTTTGCCATCTTAATATTTTTACCATCTATTAAACTTTTTGCCTTCATAATATTACCATCTTCATCATATTTTACTTTCATCTTCCCATCAGGATTATAAACTGGAACACTAAGTGGATCTAACACTTCAACAGTCTTTTCTGGCTCATATAAAGTAGTATTAGGCTCATATATTCTATATATTCCATCATCATCAACCATCCACTCATCCCATATATGTACTCCTCGCTCCTGCAACTCTTTAACGTTATTAGAACCCATTTGCCATATCCAAAGCATTTCAATAATTGCGCTTTTATAGAAAGTTTGTTTTGACATAAGTATTGGAAATTCTTTGGATAAATCAAATTCAAAATTATAACTTGGAATCTTAATAGTATCAACACCAGTTCTATTTTCTACTAAAACCCCTTCATTAAGAATTCTTCTAAGTAGTTTTAAATATTGAATATCAAAATTCGTCATATTATAACCTCCTATTAAATAAATAATAGCCTATTATTGAATCTATTTCAATAATAATTTTCATAAAATGAAAAAGATTAGAAAACCTAATCTTTAACACCAGAAGAAAGAAACAAATCGTCTTAAAAAACTTCCAAAATATACTCCAACAATATTAATATAATAAAGTACTTTCACTATAAGTGGTATTGATAATAATATTATTGCAACTTTAACTATTCTATGTTTATCTAATGCTTTTAAAAACTGCATAGTTTTCTCTTAACTAGTCTTCTTATAGAACTACCAAAGTTTTGCCCAAAAGTATACAAAGTCTTATATACTGAAACAAATGCATTAACCAAAGTGCCTGATATTGAAGCTCCTCCGACTACGCAAAGAAGTTCCTTATCAGATAATCTTTTATCTACACTTAACTGGTCTTGTATAACCATCTATTGCTCCCAATCCAAAAATAAGTCCTGCTATTGTTCCAAGTACAGCCCAAATTGAAATACCTCCAGCTACACTTTTAAGTTCACTATCATTTAATCTCATCTATAACTCCTCCCCCTTTTAATTGATATTTTTTATTAAACAAATCTTGATTTTTATTACGATGTGAAATTACTATTATCATTTTATCATTATATTTTGAAAATATATTTTTTAATATCTCACGTTCCTCATCAACTGAAATTTCATTAAATACTTCATCTAAAATAAACACATCACTATCTTTTAAAAGACCTCTAGCTAAAATAAGCTTCTTTCTTTCGCCACCTGAAAGATTATATCCAGATTCCTCAATTATATAATTATAATCAATATTATTTTTTTCAAAAAGCTTATCAAGTAAAGTTATACTAGATACCTCTTCTATCTTAGACCAATCATTACATACTATCTCTAAATTACTCTTTATAGTACCATTCCATAATTGCTCATTTTGTCCAATATAAGTTATTCTATTTCTAATAAAAGAAAGATCAAAGTAAGACAAACTAATATCATCAATTAAAATATCTCCACTAGAAGGACTATAATATCTTAAAATAAGTCTCATTAAAGTAGATTTACCTATTCCAGACTTACCAGTTAGAAATACTTTCTCCCCTTTAAATATTTCCAAATTGATATTATCTAAAATAATACAATCATCTTTAACATAACTTAAATCTTTTATAGTTATCTTATTTATAGAAGAAAAATTAGTATCATTAAATTCTTCAGTATTAACCTCAAGCAAATCAAGAACTCTATCTATAGAAGTTTGATAAACCTTATACAAAGAAATACTTTCATTTATATTAGTAATAAAATCTATTATCATATAAAAAATAGAAGAAAATAATACAATATCCAAAATATCAATTGATTCTTTAATTGAAATATAAGAAGTAAAGAAGATTATTATTATATAAAATATATCTATTATACTAGATGTTATAAAATTATATCGATACATTTTTTTACTATACATCTTATTTTCATCATTTAATTTCTTATAATCTTTATCTAAAATTTGTAAAATATTTTTAGTAGCATTTAAATTTTTTATAGTTTCGAAGGAAGTAATATAATTAATAATTTTTGATGTATAGTTTATTTTACTATTTCGATATCTTAAAAAAGAATCATTAAACACATATTGATATTTTCTAGTTATTATAAATAAAATAAACATTATAGCAATAAGCATAATACCAATATAAAAATTAAGTATTAAAGTATAAATAATAACTATAATTATTAAAAACAAATCACTTGCAGAAATTACAAAAATCTTAGTTATAATTTCTTTAAAATTTTCTACATCTTCCAGTATAGTAATTAATTCTCCAGTAGTCTTTTTAGTGAAGTATTCATATGGAAGATTCAAAATATGATCAGTTGTACGATTAGTAAGTTCTACATTAATTTTTAAACTAAGTTTTAATATTAATTGATTCTTTATATAATAAATCAAAGTTTTAAATATACTAACAAATAAAAATATGACTGAAATAACGTATATAATTGTAATAGAATTACTATATGTTAATACTAACTTTAAATAATAACTAAACACTAAAGATAGTAAAATAAAAATAAAAGATAGAAAAAGTGTTGTTGTTATTATATATTTATTTGCTTTAACTATTTTTAAAAGCTCTTTTCTAAATAGCTTATTAGATAGTTTTTTCTTCTTTAAACCAGTAAATATTAAAAATATATTAGTACTAATCTCCTCAAATTCTTCAAAAGACATATTTTTAATACCTTCGGAAGGATCTAATACTTTAATATAATCATTATGTATTTCATAAATAACTATAAAATGAAACATATTCTTATCTTTTATAGTGTGGGCAATTACAGGTAATTTTTCTAACTCTTTGATGTTAGTTTTAAGACCATAACCTTCTAAACCATACATATTTCCAATTTTTATCAAATCATAAGCAGTATAACCACCATGTTTTTTAGAAATAGAATCAATAATTTTTTCTCTAGAAGGTCTAATGCCATAATACATAAGTATACTAATTAAAGAAGCAATACCACAGTCATATGAATTTTGTTGTAGAACATAATCATAATTTTTATTCATATTTTTATCCTCCTACTATACAATAAGACAAAGAAGATAAAAACACCTAAATTCTTTTTGAAAATAAAAAAGAAAGACTTACGTCTTTCTAAAATAATCTTAATATATCATTAAACGTGACATAAAGCATCAACAATATAAGTAATATAAATCCTATTCCATGAATAGTATTTTCTACCTTTGGATCAACTGGAGAACCTTTTATCTTCTCAATAATAAGGAATAAAATTCTACCACCATCAAAAGCAGGTAAAGGAAGCAAGTTAATTACTCCAACGTTAATACTTAATAAAGCAGTTAAATATAAAAGTGCTGCAATTCCCTCACTACTCATTTGATCTACTATCGAATATATTCCAACTGGACCACTAAGTTGATTAAGTTCAACGCCTCCAGTAAATAAATTAGCAAGTACTACCCCCATTTGTTTTAATATAGCACATCCTTCATTAAAAGCATAACTTATCGAAGGAATAAATCCTTTAGTAACTTCCGCTTGAAGAACAACCCCAATAATATATTTATCATTTCCTTCTTCATCTTGAGTTTTTATAGGATTTATAGTATATTCACTAACACTAGAATTACTTTTTTCTACTTTTTTTCTAGCCTTTTGCATTATCAGTCTCCTTATTTTATATAACCATAATTCCTA
>CALVPC010000031.1 GCA_944350405.1 uncultured Bacilli bacterium | reverse complement strand
ATTTGGATGCTGTATCAAGAGTAGCAATATATAAGACTGATGGAATTTGCATAGAATCAAAAGAAAAAAATAAATTACAAAAAGTGGTTAAAAACCATAAATAGTTATTGAGACTCTTTTATTGTATGTTGAAATGAAAAATAGACTCTGATTTTCAAGAACTGTATATTATTAAATATTATTTATTATGAATTTTATAATTTCCGTATATTAAAAATCATAGCATTTTATTACTATGATTTTTCAGAACGCTGATAAAGTTTAATACTTTGATAACTTACGAACATTAATTAGTTCGTAAGTTTTTATTTTAATTAATTTAGGGTAATGCATATTTTGTAATATTTAGAGTATTCTTGTTTAAAATAATATTTTTATATATTCCACTTATGTTTTTTTAAATCAACATGCATGTTATCTTTAAAAGTTATGTTTTCCTTTTTTAATAGTGTATATTGATCTTCCCATCCAGGTACTAATCTACCATTGTGATTGACTACTCTGTGGCATGGGAAATTTCCATACATGGAAGATATTTTTAATGCTTTTCCTATTAATCTTGAATTTTTATCTTTTCCAATTAATCTAGCAATTTGTCCATAAGTTGCCACATTTCCTTTAGGTATTTCTTCTACTACTGAATATATTTCATATAATAGATCATCGTTTAGAACTTTATTCATATAGTCCTACAGCATCACTTATTGGAAGGGAAAATACTATTGCGCCACCTTTAGTTTTTAAACCTGTTTTTTGTACGATAGCATCCATTATATTATTTTTAATACTTGTGTCTGCGACTATTAATATAACATCTTTTTCTGGTTCTATTGAAAAGCCTAAAAACATATTTTTTGATTTATCTTGGTAAAGACTTCTTCCATTTATTAAAGTTCCTCCGCCTGCTCCAGCATTTTTGGCGGTATTCATTACAGTTTCAGCATATCCTTCTGTGATAATTGTTACAATTAAATGATATTCTTTTTTATTATCTTTTTCTATTTGATTTTCTTCTTTTAATTTTTGATCCATAGTATTCTCCTTATCATTTATTTTATTTAAAATGTGTTTAGTTGAGCTTGATAGTGGAATGGTAAAGCAAATTCCATTTCCTTCTTTTTCTAATTTTAAATTTTCTTTGATATCTTGTAGAATATTTGTACGTTCTTTTTGATCTATTAATGAAAAGTAAATATATTTTTTGACTTTTTCTAAACCAAAGTATTCAAGTAGGGAAGAAGAAGCAGTTCCTTCTCCATATATTGTGAAATTAAAAGGCATGTTATATTTTGAATATAATGGTTTGATGCTTTTGTCATCTTTATCACTAGATATTAGGCACATTAGTTCAATCATATACTTTTCCTCCAGTCGTAATCAATAATAGTTTCATCAATGTTTTTATATATTTTTTGTTTGGTTTTAAATTGAAAGATTATACCAAGTATTTGGATAGTAATAAGTGGAGTCATACCCATAATAGCTATTAAACCAAAGGCATCAGTAAATATATTTTTTTCAAGTGCTGTACATATTCCTATTATAAATGGTAATAAGAATGTTGTAGTTAATGATCCTGTAGCAGAGCCTCCGGAGTCAAAAGCAATTGCAGTAAATACTTTAGGGGTTAAAAATGAAAGAATTATAACTAGTAAGTAGCCAAAAAGTAATATATAAAGAATTGAAATATTATAAAATAATCTAAGTAGTGATAGTATAACTGCTATTGATCCTCCTACTGAAAGTGAAATTTGCATAATATTTTTTGAAATTGATCCATTAGTTATTTCCTCTATTTGTTCGTTTAATATTTTTACTGCAGGTTCTACTAAAATTATTAGGAATCCAATTATTATTCCGAATAATATTGTTAAACTTTCATTATTTAATTCTGTGAATTTTTCTCCAATTAAATATCCTGTTTTCATGAAACTAACATTTACAGATACTAGAAAAATTGCAAGACCTAGAAGTGTTATGATAAGGCCTAGAATTATTTTTTTTGTTTCCTTTTTAGTAAATGAGTTTTTTGATACCAATTTAAATATTATAAATACTAATACAATTGGGATCATTGGGATTAAAACATCTTGTATGCTTTTAATAAAATTATTTATGTACTGATTTATTAATGGTAAATTATTAGTAAAGATGTTTGTGTCATATGTTTGATTTCCGTCATAGAGTAATCCTAATAGTAATACGGTTATGATTGGTCCTATTGAGCAAAGCCCTATTAGGCCAAAGGTATCACTTTTTGTATCTTTATCTGTTCTTGATGATGTAAGTCCTATTCCTAAAGTTAAAATAAATGGAACACTTATTAATCCTGTTGTTACACCACTTGAATCAAAAGCTATTGGAATAAACTCATTTGGCAAAAAAATGCAAGCTGTAAATATTATTATATAATTTATAATAATTATTGTTTTTAGGTTTAGTTTAAATAATATTTTTATAGTAGCAAGCATTAGAAAAAGTCCTACTCCTAAGCCTACGGTTGATATTAAAACTATATCTGGGATATTAGTTAGTTGTGTTGCTAATATTTTTAAATCAGGTTCAACGATTGTAATTGTAAATCCAATTATTAAAACTGATATTAATATTAAGGATATGTTTTTATTTTTAATTATTTTGTTTCCTATTTTTTCACCAATTATCATCATTGATATATTAGATCCGAAAGTGAAAGTTGTTATTCCTAATATTAATAAAAATGAACTAATTATGAAAGATATAATAGTATTATAGTCTATTCCTAATAAAATAGAAGTAATTGTAACTAATATACATATGGGTATAACTGATATAGTTGTTTCTTTTAGGGATGTTTTAAAATTTTCTATCATAGTATCACCTTAATAGTATTTTATCATGAATTTTATGCTTCTTAAAGTATTTTTCTATTGTTTTACGTCTTTAATAATTATATAATTATTAGAGAATAGTAGGTGATTTTATGAATGATATTATAAAAAAAATAAAAAGCGGGGTTGCTTTATCGTATGAAGAGCTTGATAATATATTTTCTGGATATTTAAATAATAAAGTGTCTGATGATGATATGACAGTTATTTTAAAACTTATATGTAAATATGGGTTGAGTGATAAAGAAGTGTTTGATTTAGTAGATATTTTTATAAATAGTGGTGATGTGTTTGATGTAAATTATGATTTTATTGATAAACATTCTACTGGTGGAGTTGGAGATAAGACTACTTTAATAGTACTTCCAATTTTGGCAAGTTTAGGAGTTAATATTTCTAAGATGAGTGGTAGAGCTTTAGGTTATACTGGAGGAACCATTGATAAATTAAATAGTATTGGAGTAAAAACTGATTTATCTAAAGATGAGTTTTATAAGTGTATAGATAATATTGGAATGGTTATTTCTTCTCAAACTGATAATTTGTGTCCGATGGATAAGAAGGTTTATGCTCTTAGAGATGTTACTGGTACTACTAAATCAATACCTTTAATTGCTACTTCTATTATGAGTAAAAAGATAGCTAGTGGTGCGGGGAAGATTTTGTTAGATGTAAAAGTTGGTAAAGGTGCACTTGTAAATAATCTTTCTGACGCAAGGAAACTGGCTAATTTAATGATTAGAATAGGGAAAAAATATAAACGTGAGGTTGTTTGTATTATATCTGATATGAATAATCCATTAGGGGATAATGTTGGTAATAAAATAGAGATTTTAGAGGTTATTGATATACTTAAAAATGGAAAAAGAAATGATCTTAGTCATTTATGTACTATAATGGCAAGTATTATGCTTGAAATGAGTAAAGGTATCTATTATGAAACTGCAAAAGAAATGGTTTTAGATAGTTTAAATAAAGGGTTAGCATATGACAAATTTTGTTTGTTTGTAAAGCATCAAGGGGGTAATTTGGATATCAAACTGCCTAAGTGCAAAAAAATTGTTTCTCAGAAGAGTGGATATGTTAAATCAATAAATAGTATGATGATTGGTAATTATTCTAATTTGCTTGGAGCAGGAAGAGTAAAAAAAGATGATGAGATAGATTATAATGCAGGGATAATTTTAAAAACTGGGATTAATTCATATGTAAGAAAAGGGGATGTGCTCGCAGAAATCTATGGTAATACAGAGAAGGTTACTGATATTAGTGATGCATTTCGTATTTCTAAATTTAAGTCTAAGAAAAGTGAAATTATTATAGAAATTATAAGATAGGATTGATAAATTTTAATTTTTATGATATTATTTAGTATGAGGAGTTGAAGTGTCATGGCAAAATATTGTTCTAATTGTGGTTCAGAACTTGAAAATGGTGCAGTTTTTTGTGGTAAATGTGGAAAAAAAGTTGAAGCTGATAATAGTTATGTAAATTATAATCCTAATGCTAAATCAAAAATGGCTGCAGGACTTTTAGGAATTTTTTTAGGAGCTTTTGGAGTGCATAATTTTTATTTAGGTTATAATGGAAAAGCAGTAGCACAACTTTTAATAACAGTTCTATCATGTTTTCTTTTGTCATTTGTATCTAGCATCTGGGGGTTAATAGAAGGTATTTTAATATTAACAGGTAATATTAATGTTGATGCAGATGGGAATAGATTAGTTGATTAGAAAAAATAAATTATTTTTACTTATACTTATGATACTACTTGTATTTGGAATACTAGTAGTATTTGTTTTTGATATTAATTGCTTATTTAAAAGCTATTTATCTATTCCATGCCCTGGATGTGGCCTTACTAGAAGTTTTAGATGTTTGTTTAAAGGTGATATTGTTGGTGCTTTAAATTATAATATTTTGTCTATTTTTATATTTATATTTTTGATACTTCTTTTTATTTTTCTTATTATAGATTTTATTAAGAAGAGTAATTATTTGGATAGATACATGCATTTTTTTGTAAAATATTATTGGTGTATTATAATTTTAGTTATTATAAGCTGGATTATTAATATAATAAGAGATATATAAAAAAGAACTATTTTAAAGTGTGTTTAAATAGTTCTTTTTATATTAATTACATATGGGGCAATATTATTTCCAGTATTATGAAATTCTTCATAGGTATAGTTTTTTAATGTTTTTAAAAATTTTTTAATTTCTATGCTTTCTTTTAGTCCTTCTTCATGTCCTGGATATATGGTTATTACAATATGTCCTTTATTGTTTAAAAGTTTTAAACCCTCTTTTATGGCTTTAATAGTAGTTTTGTAATTAGTTTTAACTTTTTTATTACTATTAGGTAGATACCCTAAATTAAATACGATTAGACTTATTTTTTTCTTATAGTCTTTTAATACTTTATACATTTGTTCATGTCTTATATTAAATAATTTATAATTATTAAAGTGTTCTTTTAGGACGTTATTAGTATTATTAATCGCTTTTTTTTGAATATCAAAACCAAATAAATAACCATTTGTTATATGGTTTAATAAAAATAGACTATCTTTTCCATTGCCTATGGTGGCATCAATTACTAAATCTTTATCTTTTAAGGACTCTTCCATGAGAGTTTTAGATTTGTTTAAGATGCAAAGGTTAAATCCTTGACAGGTGTTTCTTCTTTTTAATTCTTTATCAATATCATTTATGACAGAGAATTTCTTTAGAATCCATTTAGGCTCTACTAAATCATTTTGATCTGGATCTCCAGTTATTCTGTTTATTACAACATTTTCATTTAAATTTTCTAATTGATCACATACGATATCTATGTATTCTTCTTTAGTTAAAATATGAAATTTTTCTTTTTCATATAATTTTTCTAGTTTTGTGTCTTTTAAGATGTGAAGCATATGTATTTTTATTCCATCTATTTTTAATTTATTTAAGTATTTTACTGTTTCGATCATCATTTCTTTTGTTTCATATGGTAATCCATTTATAATATGAACCACTACTTTGATATTATTTTCTTTAAGTTTTTTATACATTGTTTCAAATTCTTCTAGAGTATGACCACGATTAATTAATTTTGATGTTTGTTTATGGATTGTTTGAAGTCCTAATTCTATTACTAGATCTGTTTTTTGATTTAATTCTTTTAAGTATTCTAAACATTCAGGACTTATTGCATCACATCTAGTTGCTATATTGATACCTACAACGTTTTTGTAGGTTAAGACTTCTTCAAAAGACTTTTTTAAATATTTTAAATTACCATAAGTATTGGTATTGTTACCAAAATAAGCGATGTATTTAGCTTTTGGCCATTTTTTATGAAGTATTTTTTTTACATCTTCAAATTGTATTTGTAATGGTTTATTTTTGTCTGAATAAGAAGTTTTGCTTCCATTTTTGCAGTAGATACATCCTCCATATCCTTTAGTTCCATCTATATTGGGGCAAGATAATCCAAGATTTAAACTTACTTTAAATACTTTGGAGTTGTATTTATTTTTATAATAATTATCTAGAGTATAATAACGTTTATTTCCTTTTGTATATTTAAACATAATATCACATCCAGTGTTATTATAATTAAAAAATTTGAAAAATACAAATTGATAAATTATTATTTATAAATATTTACTATTTTTCTTAAATTTATTATAATATAAGGGAGATTTTGTTTTGGAGGAGTATTATGAGAGTATTACTATATTTATTATTGCAATTTTTATTAGCAGTATTTTTAGTTTTGATGTATTATAAATTTGTAGAGTTTAGAAAAGTTAAGAAACTAAATAAAAATAATATACCTACTGATTTGAAACTGTTTATTTATATGGAAAAAATAGATGTGAAAAAAATAAAGTATAATAAACTTATGAAAATAGTAGCGGTTGTGAATGCTATTGATATTGGTTTAGTTTTAGTTGCAACTAATATAGTTAATAATTTAATTTTAAAATTTTTACTAGCAATACCTTTAATATTCTTGTTACTTTTTGGTAGTTATAAATTAGTTGGTAGTATTTTAAAAAAGAAAGGAATGACTTTAAATGAATCATAAGCAAATAGAAAGTAAATGGCAAAAATATTGGGAAGAAAGCAAAGTATTTAAGGCTACAAACGGAGATAAAAAAGATACATATTACGTTTTAGTAGAGTTTCCTTATCCTAGTGGGGCTGGTCTTCATGTTGGGCATGTTAGAAGTTATACTGCACAGGATGTAATAGCTAGGGTAAAAAGAATGCAAGGATATAATGTTCTTTTCCCTATGGGATGGGATGCTTTTGGTGCTCCAGCTGAGCAATATGCTATAAAAAATCATATTCATCCAAAGGATGCAGTTAAGGAAAATATTAAGACTTTTAAAGGTCAAATGAAATCACTTGGTTTTTCTTTTGACTGGGATCGTGAATTTTCTACGACTGATCCAGATTATTATAAATGGACTCAGTGGCAATTTTTACAATTTTATAAGCATGGTATGGCATATAAAGATACTATTCCTGTAAATTGGTGTCCAAGTTGTAAATCTGTATTATCAAATGAAGATGCTGCAGGTGGAGTTTGTGAAAGATGTGGTAGTAGGGTAGAACAAAAGGAAAAATCACAATGGATGCTTAGAATGAGTGACTATGCTGAAGATTTGCTTAAAGGTCTTGATGATACTAATTTTGCTGATAGGGTAAAACTTGGACAAATCAATTGGATAGGTAAATCACATGGTGTAGAGCTTGATGTTGATATAGTTGGTGGTGGTAAGTTTTCTATATTTACTACTTGTATTGAAACAGTATATGGAATTACGTTTTTTGTAATAGCTCCGGATGGTAAGTTAATTAAAGAGCTTATGCCTCGTGTTAATAATAAAGAAGAAGTTGAAAAATACATTTTGGAAACTTCTAAAAAATCAAATATGGATCGTACAGAATTAAATAAAGGTAAAACAGGATGTATTGTCGAAGGTATAAGAGCTATTAATCCTGCTAACGGAAAGGAAGTACCAGTATTTTTAGGGGATTTTGTTCTTGGAGATTATGGAACTGGTGCTGTTATGGCTGTACCAGCTCATGATCAAAGAGATTTCCTTTATGCTAAAGAGCATAATCTTGATATTATTCAAGTAATTGATGGAAGAGAAATAGAATCTTCAGCTTTTGAAAAACAAGATTATTTAGGTAAAGGTTGTAAATTAATTAATTCTGAAGAATTTACTGGTCTTACAGTAGAAGAAGCAAAGGATAAAATTACTAAGAAGTTAGTTGATAAGAAAATAGCAAGAGTAGTAAATAATTATAAGATGAGAGATTGGATTTTTTCTAGACAAAGATTTTGGGGTGAACCTATTCCAATGATTTATTGTGAAAAGTGTGGATGGGTTCCTATGAATGAAGATGAACTTCCTCTTCTTCTTCCTGATGTTACGGAATATGAGCCTACGGATGATGGAGAAAGTCCTCTTGCTAAGATTACAGATTGGGTTAATACTAAATGTCCAAAGTGTGGTGCTCCTGCTAAAAGAGAAACTGATACTATGCCTAATTGGGCTGGGTCTAGTTGGTATTTTTTAAGATTTATGGATCCGCATAATGATAAGGAATTTGCCAGTATGGATGCTATGAAATACTGGAAGCGAGTAGATTGGTATAATGGTGGTATGGAACATACTGCAAGACATTTGTTATATGCTAGATTTTGGGTTCAATTTTTATATAATATAGGTCTAGCTCCTTCAAAAGAAATGATTTGGACTAGAGTTAGTCATGGAATGATTTTGGGATCTAATAATGAGAAAATGAGCAAGAGTAAAGGTAATGTTGTTAATCCAGATGATATTGTAAATACTTATGGTGCGGATACTTTGCGTGTTTATGAGATGTTTATTGGAGATTATACTCAAGATGTTTCTTGGAATGAAGATTCTTTAAAGGGGTGTAGAAAATTCCTTGATCGTGTTATAAAAATTGGTAATTCTATTAATGATAAAGATGGATATTCTGATGATGTTCTTGTAAATAAGACAATTAAAAAAGTTACTAATGATATATTTAGTTTAAAATATAATACTGCTGTTTCAGCACTTATGATTATGCTTAATGAATATGAAAAATATAATGATGGAATAACAAAAGATGATTATAGAGTATTTTTACATCTTTTAAATCCAATTGCACCACATATTACTGAAGAGTTAAATGAAAAATATGCTCTTGGAGAAGTATTGTGTAGAAGTAACTGGCAAGAATATGATGATAGTAAAACTATTTCTAATGAAAAGATGATAGGAGTTCAAGTTAATGGTAAACTTCGTGATGAAATTTTAATTTCGCTAGATGAAGATGAAGAGGAAATTAAAAAAAGATCTTTAGAATGTGATAATGTAAAAAAACATATTGAAAATAAAGAAATAGTAAAAATTATTGTTGTAAAAGGGAAAATAGTAAATATTGTTGTTAAATAATTTTTGGTGATGCTATGGAAAAATATGTTGTTGAGAATCATTTTAATAATAAAGACTTTATGGCTATGTTTATATCATTTTTATATGAATATGATTATGATTCTTTTGATAAAATTAAACTTAAAGAATATATAATGAATTGTAAAAAAGAGAATCTTTTTGTTAAATTATTAAGTGTTTTTAAAGTTTTTGATAATGATATTTATGATTATGACTATTTAGTATCTTACTTTGTTACTAAAGGTCTTTTAAGTGAGGATAAACAAGATAAAAATATATTAATAATTGAGAGAAAAGTATTATTAGAAATAGCTGTTGAAAATAAAATATTTTATATTCAAGAAATGTTGGATTTTGTTGATGAATTTTCTAGTAAATATTTACAAAGTGATGATAATGATTTTTTAAATAGGAGATAAGAATTAAGTATGGTTTACTTATTTCTTTTTTTTACGTAAATTCTACGTCAAATATTTGTAAAAAAAATTGATTTTAGTTATAATTAAATAGGTGATGATATGCGAGATGTTTTAGAAAAAATATATAATTATTCTTTAGAAGAAATAATGGGTGAAAGATTTGGAAGATATTCGAAGTATATAATTCAAGATCGTGCTATACCTGATGTTAGAGATGGTTTAAAACCTGTTCAGCGAAGAATTCTTTATGGTATGTTTAGGGAACATAATACTTATGACAAACCTTATAGGAAAAGTGCTAAAACTGTTGGACATATCATGGGTAATTATCATCCTCATGGCGATAGCTCTATTTATGATGCAATGGTTCGTATGAGTCAGTGGTGGAAACAAAACACTCCTTATATTGATATGCAAGGTAATAATGGTTCTATAGATGGAGATAGTCCTGCGGCTATGCGTTATACTGAAGCTAGGCTTTCTAAGATTAGCAATGAACTTTTAAAAGATATTGATAAGGATACAGTTTCTTGGGCTCCAAATTTTGATGATACAGAACTTGAACCTACTGTGCTTCCTGCTAAATTTCCTAATCTTTTAGTTAATGGTACAACTGGGATAAGTGCAGGTTATGCCACTAATATTCCTCCACATAATTTAGGAGAAATTATTGATGCTACTATTAAAAGGATAGAGTCACCAAATTGTAGATTAGAAACTATATTAGATATAGTAAAGGGGCCTGATTTTCCTACAGGTGGTTGTGTTTATGATGCTAAGGGAGTTATTGATGCTTTTACTTCTGGTCGAGGTAAAATAGTTGTTAGAGCAAAAATCGATATTGAAAAACTTAAGGGAAAGACTAATATAATTGTGACCGAAATACCTTTTGATGTTTTAAAATCTAATATTGC
>CALVPC010000030.1 GCA_944350405.1 uncultured Bacilli bacterium | reverse complement strand
AAATAGGGATAAGAATATAGGAATGAATGATGTAATGAGGATAGTTAATTATTTAATTGAAGGAGGTAATTTGTAATTTATTAAATAAGTACATATATTTAATATTTTAGAGTTATTTGTTTATAAATATTTTAATAATAGCTTTAAAATTTAAAAATATAGTACTTTTTTCTTTTGAATATTATTAATCATATATTTGACTTAGTATTTTTATATTATTATGATGTATGTGTAGTTGTTTTTACAGATGATACTGTAAATAGACAAAAAGCAACTGAAAATATATAGAATATTTTACTATTTTATATTATTTTAAGGATAGGTGATAAAATGAAAAATGTGTTAGAGATAAAAAATGTTTCTAAAAAAATTGGTAAAAGACAAATTTTAGATAATTTATCTTTAGATGTAAGAGAAGGTGAAATATTTGGATTTGTTGGCCCTAATGGGGCTGGTAAAACAACATTAATTAAAGTAATGCTTGGACTTTATAAGCCTAATAAAGGATCAATTTCTATTGCAGGATTTGATATTAAAGATGATTTTGAAAAAGCAATGGATGAAGTAGGAGCGATAATTGAAAATCCTGAAATGTATGGGTATTTATCTGGTAAAGATAATTTGAAATTATATGCAAGGATGGATCCTAATAATGATTATGAATATCAAAAAGAAGTAATAGAATCTGTAAAGCTTGGTAGTAGAATTAATAACAAAGTAAGAACTTATTCGCTTGGTATGAGACAAAGACTTGGTATAGCTCAAGCTTTGATATCTAAACCTAAACTTTTAGTACTTGATGAACCTACTAATGGGCTTGATCCTTTAGGAATAAAAGAGTTAAGAGATTTACTTAAAAAAATTAGTAAAGAAAAAAATATTGCTGTTTTTATATCAAGTCATATTTTAAGCGAAATTGAGCTTATGTGTGATAGAATTGCTATAATTGATAATGGTAAAATACTTGAAGTAAAAGATATGCATGATAAAAATGATACTGAATCTTTAAGAGTATCTTTTGAAGTTGATGAGGTAAATAAAGCTAAAGAGGTATTAAAAGCAAATAATAAGGAAGTAAAAATAATAGAAAATGGAATTGAGGTTTTTGTTACTAGAGAAGAGGTTCCTGATATTAATTTATTACTGGTTAAAGAGAATATAAAAGTATACGAGATAAATATAGAACATAAAACTTTAGAAGATGAGTTTATTGAAAAAACTAAAGGCACGAAAGGACAAATAAAGTAGGGTGATATTATGAAAATATTAAAATTAACTTATAATGAAATTTTAAAACAAGTTAAAAAATTAAGTTTTAAAGTATGTTTAATTATTGTACTACTATTTGCTATATCAATGCCTATATTATATAAAGTTTTTGTTTATGATGACTCTTTTCCTTTATATTACGAAGGGGATATTCAATATTATCAAGATCAAATAATTAGTGATGCTGATACTGAGCAGGATAAATTATTTAATAAATTATTAGATATAAAAATTAATATTATAAATAGAGCTTTAGAAAACGATGAAGATTACACAGATTTTAATAGTATGCTTTATAATGAATATATGAGTTCTAAGACTATGTCTACTATTTTAGATAGTATGATAAAAGATGAAGATATTAATTACAATGAAATAGATGGTTGGTTTGAAATAGATTCTAATCAGTATTTAGATTATAGTGTTCAGCAGCTACAAGATGCTAAAAATGAGATAGAAGAGTATACAAAAGAATTAGAGGGAATAATAGATACTAAAGATTATTCTTGGTATTTGCAAGTACAGAGAAGTTATTATGAAGATTATTCTAATGAAAATGATAAGATGATGTATGATTTATATGATAAACTTATAGAACTTAATATAAAAGATGAAAATGATTTTAGAGTAATAGAAGCACAAAATATAATTGATTATTATAATCAAAAAGAAATTCTTATAAGCGAAAAGGATTATGTATCTGGAGATAGTAATTTGTCATATGATGAATATGTTAAACTTACTAATATGAAAAATGATGAAATTGATAAAAATATTGAAAAATCATTTTATGCTATAGAAAATAATATTAACTATAATGGTAATGGGTTAAAGACAACATTTAATGATACTATTCAAAGTAATATTACTATTTTAAGTATTGTTATTGTTATAATTGCTGGAGGAATAGTTGCTAATGAATTTCAAAAAGGGACTATTAGACTTTTAGTTATTAGGCCAAATAAAAGATGGAAAATATTATTATCTAAATTTTTAGCAGTAGTGGCAATAGCTTTGGGGCTTGTATATATAACCTATGTTGCAACTTTTATAGCTAGTGGAATATCTTTTGGATTTAGTAATTATTTTGTTTCTGACTTAAATGTAGTAAATGGTGCTGTTATACAAGAAAGTTATATTTTTAATTCAATTTGTAATACATTATTACAACTAATTCCAGTTATTTTTGTTGGATTAGGAGCATTTTTCTTATCAACAGTTATAAATAATACAGCATTTAGTGTAGGATTTTCTATATTTATTTTAATGGGAAGTCAACTTGCTATAATGGTACTTTCATTACTAGGATTTCCATTTATAGATCTTACATTCTTGCCATATTTAGATTTTGCTCAATTTATTAATAAATTGGATTTAGTAAGTAATTGTCAAATGTTTGGAATTTATTACACTTTAGGTAAAGGTATAATTGTACTTATATCTTGGTCTATTATAATTTATTTGATTAGTACATTTGTATTTAATAAAAAAGATATAAGAAATTAGAAAATTAAGTATAAATAGAGTATATATAAAATATGCTCTTTTTTATTGAAATTATAGAATAATAAAAGGTTAGCCTTGATTTAATTGCTAATCTTATTTTTTTATTTAATAATCAAATAAATTAATAAAAAATTTATAAATTAAGATTAATTTTAAATTCTAAATTAGCATGAATTTGTTGACATTATGGGATTTTATTGTTATAATACGCTTGATTTTAGTGGATACTTGCCCGTTTAACTTAAATTATCATTTTGACAAGGGTAATATATATAATTTTGTCTTTTTTAGGGGGGTAGATGTTATTTTAAGTATAGGTGTTTTGTGGAATAGTATACAAAGTTATGAAGAAGAATGTTTAGTGGATATTTCTAAAAATGCTGAAATTTTAGGCGTTTATAATATTAATTTAGATGAAAAATTTGATTCTTTTGTTAGAGATATTTATAAGCATGATGAATCTATAGCACAATGGAAAATTGATAAAAAGTTAGAAACTTTGAATAGTTATGAGAATAAAAATGTTACTATATTGTTCTTGAATGTGAATGTTAATAAAACAATTTATCATAAAGGTAAAAAAAGGGAAGTATATATAAACTCAGAAAGGTTAAAAAACTCATTAAGGAATAAGTATAGCAAAAAAATATTGAACTATTTCCCTGATAATATTTTTCATATGACTGATGATGAAAATGAGTTTGAAAAAATATATCCAATTATAATTAGTTATTTGAATGAATATAATCAGCAAGTAGATATCGGTGTACAAAGAATAAGAAAGGGTTGTTGATAGTATGAATATTAATTTTTTAAATAATGATAATATAGATGTTTATGTTAATGTTAAATGGTTAATAAGAAATTGTATCAAAGAAAATTCTCCACATATTTTTGTAAAATATATGGCTATTGAAGACTATTACGGAAAAAATGATAGTGGTTTTAATAATTATCATATTGTTCAAAAAAAGCGTTTATCAGAAATGACTAAAGAAATAAAAGAATTATCATATAGTGAAGAAGAATTTATTTCTTTAATACAAAGTTTTGAAAAGAATGGTTTTGATGATAATTATCCTATTTTACTTAATAAGAATTTTGAATTAGTTGATGGTGGTCATAGGTTAGCTTGTTGTTTGTATTTTGGTATAGATAAAATAAAAGTATCCACAAATGAAAAAGTATTTAATTTAGCAATGAGGGATTATTCTTTTAAATGGTTTCAAGATAATAATCTTAGTTGGTTAATTTCTATCATTAAAGAAAAGCAAGAGGTGGTTCTTAATGAGTAAGCATACCGATTTGAATAAAAGAATGAAAAACATAATTTCATCTAATAACAATGTTTCATTATTTCCAGACTTTCCAACAAAGAATCTATTAATTGAAGTTACTAATATGTGTAATAACAGATGTATTTTTTGTGGAAATAGAAAGATGCTTAGAAAAAAGGGATTTATAAAGTATAAAATAGTTGAAAACGCATTGAAACAAGCTTTTGAATTAGGAATGCGTGAAGTCGGCTTTTATGCAACAGGAGAGCCATTATTAGACAAAAATATTTTTGATTATATAAACCTAGCTAAAAGTATAGGCTACAATTATATATATATTACAACCAATGGGCTTTTATTAAATAAAGAAGTATTTAAAAAGTTAGTAGCAAATGGACTTGATAGCATAAAGTTATCTATTAATGCAATAGATAAAGAAAAATATTATTTTATTCATGGTGTAGATAAATATAATGAAGTTTTAAAGAATTTAAAAGATATTTGTAATATAAAAAGAAAAGAAAATTTAGATATTAAAATATATGTTTCGTACATAGCAACAAAATATACTGATGAAGATAAATCTAAAATAATAAATACATTTAATTGTTGCGATGAGGTAGTGATAGTTAATGTGCGAAATCAAAGTGGCATGACGCCCGAGGTAGAAAGTTATTTAAAATGTTCTTCTAAAGCTGGAAAGATAGAATCTCAAAGACCGCTACCATGTTTCTATCCGTTTAAGTCAGTTAATGTAACATATGAGGGATATTTGACTGCTTGTTGTTCTGATTTTGAAAATATGTTAGTTTATGGTGATTTATCTCAAGAATCTATGAAAGACGCTTGGCAAAATAATTATATAACTATGCTTAGAAATAAGCATTTAAATAACAATTTAAAAGGAACATTATGTGACAATTGTATTTATAATTGCAAGTTAATACCAAAGCCAATTAGAAGTGATATTCCGTTTAATATTGATGATATTAACGATGATACTGAAGTTAAAGAACGAATAAGAAAATATTTAAAGGGAGAAATGGGTTAGTTATGAAGTATAAAAATGTAGTTTTAATTCCAGCAAGAGGCGGAAGCAAATCAATAAAGTTAAAGAATATAAAGGAACTTGCTGGTCAACCATTAATTTATTGGACAATTGATGCTGCTGTAAATTGTGAAAGAGTTGATAAGGTTTTTGTTTCTACGGATTCGGAAACTATCAAAGAAATATGCGAAAATTATAGTAAGAATAATTGTGAAAAATTGAAAGTTATAGATAGAAGTGCAGAATGTTCCACAGATGAAGCATCTACTGAATCTGTTATGCTTGATTTTTCAAAAAAGGTAGATTACGAAAATTTGATACTTATGCAATGTACAAGTCCACTTGTAACAACTAAAGATATAGATGGATGTTTAGATGTTTTTAAAAACTATGATAGTGTTATGTCATCTGTTATACAAAAAAGATTTTTTTGGATAAAAAATGAAGATGGTAGTATAAAAGAACTTAATTATGATGTGAATAAAAGACCTAGAAGACAAGAATGGGATGGATTATATGCAGAAAATGGTGCTATATTTATTATTTCACGTAATAAATTTTTAAAATCTAATTGCAGATTAGCTGGAAGAATTGGGACATATGTTATGCCTGCTGATACTTATTATGAAATAGATGAGGAATTAGATTGGGACATAATAGAAATGCTTATAAACAGAAGAAAGAAGCTGGGTGATATTAATGACTAAATCAAACGATTTGTTTACGAGATTTTTAGAGTTTGAAAATAGGAAAAAGTATTTTGATATAGAAATAGCAGGATTTAAAATATGGGAATTAATGAGAACATATATCTATATTGATATAGAAAATTTTTATAATGACATGGGATCTTTATTTCCAGATACTAATAAAATGCCTAAGCATAGACAAATAACATTTAAAATTTTGAAGAATAGCTTAAAAATATTTTTTATAAAGAAACAAGATTATTTGTTTTTAAACAATCCACGAAGAGTAAAGCAAAGTGATGGTAAGTATTACTGTATTTATACAGATTTATATGTAGATTTGTTAAAGGATAAGAAATGTATAACATTTGAAGATCCTTATTGGGCATTATCAAAAACTAGTTATATCTCACATTTTGAACCTGTTAAAACCGAAAATATTTGTTATCTTGATATTATAGAAAGAATTGTGAAAGTTAAGAGTATATTTTATAAAAGAACAAATAAATATAAAGAACTTCATAATATTATTTGTAGTATAAAAGATGAAATAGAAGAAGAGTTTAAGTGTAATTTGTCATATATATTTGGATTATCAGAAAAACAAGTTATATATATGATATTGTCAAAGAAGATATATAAAAGAGCGCTTAAGAGAATAAAACCTAAAGCAGTATTAGAGTTTTACGATGTGTTTCCATCTAAAATTGTTATTAATAAAATTGCAAAAGAACTAAATATTCCTATTATTGAAATACAACATGGAGTCGTTACTGCTGAAAACCCTTTATTTTTAAAATATCTTGATTTAGATAGAAAGTATGATTGTATACCTGATTATGTTTTATCATATGGAGAGAAATTGCTTAATACAAAGAATATGCCAATTGATTCAAATCACATTTATTATACGGGTAGTTTATTTTTAGATAATAAAAAAGATGAATATAAAGATATTAAACCTGAAAAGAAAAATATATTATTTGTTTCACAGTGTAATTTAGCTAATTATATAAGTAATTGTGCCAGTGAATTAGCTGACTTGTTAAAAGATAATGATGAGTATCAAATAATATATAAGATGCATCCATATGAAATGGGAAAAACTTTTGATTGTCTTAAAAAGAAGAACATAAAAATAATTGATAATAGAGAAAAAGATTTATATTATTATCAAGTTAATTCAATTTTACAAATTGGAATATATAGCACAGGTGTATATGAAGGGTTGGCATTTGGTCTTGATACATTTATACTTAATCATCCATATGGTGTAAAAGATGTTAAAAAAATATTAAAAGAAAGTGAAAAAATACATTATGTTAATAACGCGAAAGAAATTTTTGATATGTTAGATAAAATAAAGCCAGATAATAATAGTTGTAATGATTATTGGAGTTATGTTAATAAAGAAAAAATAAGAGAAATTATTTTTAGATTAAGTGAAAAAAAAGTTAACTATTGAAGAAAATGCTATAATGTATTATATAGTTGTTGAAAGGAGACAAGTATAATGGAACTAGTTGATTTATATGATATACATCATAATAAAGTAGATGGTGTAAAAGAAAAGAAAAGTTTAGTGAAAGGTGAGTTTAGATTATCAAGTTTTATTTGGGTAATGAACGATAAAAATGAAATTCTTATTCAACAAAGATTAAAAACAGCCAAAAAAGCCCCTAATATGTGGGGAACAACTGCAGGTGGAGTAATTAGTGGAGAAACTAGTTTACAAGGTGCTAAGAGAGAACTATTTGAAGAATTAGGAATAGTAGCTAATGAAGATGATATGAGATTTATTGGATCTTACATGCGTGTAAGAGATTTTGTAGAGATATGGTTATTAAAAGCTAATGTTGATATAAGAGATTTGAAATTACAAGAAGATGAGGTACAAGATGCTAAATGGGTGTCTATTTCTGAATTTGAAAAAATGCTAGATCAAGGTATAGGTATAAGAAGTGGATATGATATATTTAAATCTTATTATGATGATTATTATATGCATTATGAAAATGATAATTAATGGAGGCTGACTATGAAAATTGGTAAAAAGGAAATAAACAATTTATCAGATCCATATATTATTGCAGAGATAGGAATTAATCATAATGGTAGTTTGATTTTAGCAAAATCTTTAATTGATATTGCTGCGAAGTCTGGATGTGATGCTGTTAAGTTTCAAAAAAGAGATGTTGATTTAGTATATACAAAAGAAGAGCTTGATAAACCTAGGAATAGTGTATATGGAAAGACTAATGGAGATTTAAAAAGAGGTTTAGAGCTTTCATATAATGATTATTATGAGTTGTTTAACTACGCTAAAGAAAAAGGTATAGATATTTTTGCTTCTCCATGGGATGTTAATTCAGTAGACTTTTTGGAACAGTTTAATCCTTGTTGCTATAAGGTGGCATCTGCTTGTATAACTGATGAAGAACTCTTAAAAAGGATAAATAAAACTAATAAACCTGTAATTATATCAACAGGTATGTCATCTATAGATGAAATAAAAACTGCAATTAATTTTTTTGATAAGGATAAAATAGCACTACTTTCTTGTACTAGCACATATCCAACAAGTGATAATGATATAAATTTAAATAAAATATTAACCTTAAAAGAAAAATTTTCTAATGTACTTATTGGTTATTCAGGGCATGAGAGTGATATTATTCCATCTATTATTGCAGTTTCAATGGGCGCTTGTATTATTGAAAGACATATAACACTTTCTAAAGAATTATGGGGTAGTGATCAAAAAGCTTCACTAGAACCTAAAGAATTAGAAAATTTAGTTAATGAAATAAGAAGATTAAAAATTATTAAAGGTGATGGAAAAATTGATATCAGAGATAGTGAAAAACCTATTCGTGACAAGTTGAGAAAAAATTAAAGGTGTGTGATTTTTAGATGAAGAAGTTAATAGTGTTTGATATTGATGGCGTGATAACAGATGGATCATTGCTTTTTGATGGCGTAAATACTCAATTAAAAAAAATTCAATTTAAGGATTTAGATAGTTTTAATGAAATAAAAAAATTAAATATTGATACAATGATTTTATCATCAGAAGAAAATAGTATGACAGAGTACATAAAAAATAAATTTATGCCAACATTTTTCTTTTCTGGGATAGCAGAAAAATATGATTTTCTGGATAATTTTGTTAAAAACAATAATATTGATTTTGAAAATATAATATATGTTGGAGATGGCAAAAAAGATTTGGCTTGTATGAAAAAAGTAGGATTTTCAATTTGCCCTAGAGATGCTATATCAGATATTAAGGAAATATCTAAAGTTGTTTTAAAAAGTACAGGTGGTAATGGCGTTATTTGTGAAGTCTATGATATTATAAGAAATAATTATTGTAAAAATTCAAACGTTGGTATTAATGATGTTAAAAACAATGATTTTGCTTTAATGTTAAATGACTACAAAACTATTTTAGATGATTTGTTAGATAATAAAGAATTTTTAAATAGTGTTAATTATTGCGTCGATTTAGTTTGGCAAACATTACAAAATAATAATAAGTTGTTATCTTGTGGTAATGGTGGAAGCGCTTGCGAATCACAGCATCTAGTGAGTGAACTTATAGGTCGTTATAACGGAGAAAGAAAGTCCTTGCCAGCAATTGATTTGTGTTCTGGAGAATCAGTTATTACTTGTATTGGCAATGATTATAATTTTGATTTATTATTTAATAGACAAATTGAAGCATTGGGAGAAAAGAATGATCTACTATTTGCATTTAGTACAAGTGGAAGTTCTAACAATATTATAAATGCATTAAAATATGCTAAAATAAATGGTTTAAAAACTATACTTCTAACTTCTGATAAATGTAGTGATATTGAATGTGATTGTCTTATTAAAGTTCCAAATAAAACTACTGCTAGAATACAAGAAATTCATTTAATGATAATTCATTATATATGCGAATATATTGAAAAAAAGATGAAATAAATTCATGATAGAAAGCATTAGTATGAAAAAATCAGTGAATTAAATTATAATTGTAAAAAAATTACTTACAATAAAATTTGCCCAATAGTTATTAAATGTTGAGGAGTGATAAAAGAAGTTTTTTATCACTCTTTTTGCATATTAAAATGACCTAACAAAGTAAAAAATTCTATTCAAATCTTCAATTCTAAATATTCTATCCTTAAATATAATTTGTTTTTCAAGATAAATATAGCAGAATAATTCCAAGTTTAATTGAGAAGTTTTAATTATAAAATCAACATTCTCATATTTTAATTCTAGTAATATTAGGTCAATTTTTGAATTAGGTAGTGGTTTTTGTACATTTAAATTTACAAAAGTAAAATCTTTAAAATGCTCTTTATACCATTCTATGTTTAGTAAAAATGCATTAATTATTTTCTCATTTTCTTGTGATAATACTTGTTTTTTAATTTTAATATTAAGCGAACTATTTTTTATATTTTTTATTAATAAATCTATATTTTTAATTAAGTATTCTTTTTCTAGTGTTTGTGATAAAGATAAATTAACAATTTTAAATAGAGTATATATGCTTTTTTCATCTAAAATTTTCAATATTTGGTCTGCTAATTTACAATTTTGTTCAAGAGAAATACTTCGACTTTGATTATAACTATTATTACAAAAGTCTTTATATTCTATAATGTAAAAATTTCTTAAGGTAAATAAACCTTCATATAGCTTTCTACGTAAATCATTTTTATATTCGTATTTATTATAAAATGTATATTTGGAATTTATTCCTATGAATCTGTCTTGACCTAACCAATATACGAAAAAGTCATTTACTTTTTTATCATTATAAAAATAAGATGATTGAACAAATGTATAAATAAGATTATAATACCTTTAAAGTTCACACTAAATAAAAAGAACCAAAATATGGTAAAATTTATTTAGAAAGAACTTTG